>JABHYP010000518.1 GCA_018656855.1 Candidatus Latescibacterota bacterium
AAAAGACTTTATACCAGGCTTGAGGATATTGAAGGAATTGTGCCGCTTGTCTGGCAGCCGTACTGTGACCGTCACGGGCACCATCTTCTCTGTTTCCGCTTTATCAGCGAGGAATTTGAGGGAGTTAAACGTGAACAGTTCCTTGCAGCTCTTAACGAGGAAGGTGTTGTGAGTTCGTCATTTTACCCCATGCCGCTTTACATGCAGCCAATGTACGAAGCGGAGAAAAAGCTTTCAATGCGTCACATGCCCTGTCCGGTTACCGAAAAAATATGCCCGGAAGCTGTTCTCCTGGAACAGAATCTATTCATCGCTGAACCTGAACGTGTGGAACGTATCGGCGATGCTCTCAGAAAGGTAAGGGTGAATGCTTCGGAGCTTAACAAAATCGAGGTCACTGAAAACGAATTCATGGGTTCGTCTGTCCTTAAGAAAGCGAAAGAAAAATCATCTGGATGAATTATGATTTTTGAACCTGGAATCTGGAATCTGGAATCTGGAATTTGAAATTAATATTGAGGGAAGTATGTCAGAGCAATTCGGATTTGGAATAATCGGAGCGGGAATTATCAGCGAATACCATGCAAAAGCCATAAATGCTCATCCCGACGGTAAAGTCGTGGCCATAGCGGATATAGCGAAATCAAATGCAGACAAATTTGCCCAGGAGCATTCATGCGAAGCTTATACCGACTGGCGGGAAATGATAAAGAGGGACGACATCGAGGCTGTCTGTGTCTGTTCGCCGTCGGGACTTCATGCCGAACATACCGTCTACGCCGCACAGGCTGGCAAACACATCCTCGTGGAAAAGAGCATGGCTATCAATCTCAGGGACGCTGTGAATATGATTCGCGCCGCAAGAGATAATAGTGTCAAACTTGGTGTTATCTTTCAGAAACGTACTGAAGAGGCCCCTAATAAAATTAAAAAGGCTATTGAAGAAGGTGTTTTCGGTAGGATGGTTTTCGGGGATGCTTCTATCAAGTACTGGCGTAACCAGGCGTATTACGACAGCGCGGACTGGCGCGGAACATGGGCTCAGGAGGGTGGCGGCAGTACTATGACCCAGGGGATTCACGGTATCGATCTACTCCTCTATATGATGGGAGACGTGGAAAAGATTTATGCAAAGATTGATACTGTAGCTCATGAACGGATAGAGGTTGAGGATGTTGCTCTCGCCCTACTGACATTCAAAAACGGTGCCTACGGCTGCCTTGAGACTGCCACTGCCACAAATCCCGGTCAGGGAAATGTGTTTCACATCAACGGCACTCACGGTACAGCAATTCTTGTGGAAGACACGATAACAAGCTGGGCTGTTGCTGATTCCAGGGAAACACTTGCAAAAGAGGCGATAGCAGGCGCCGAGGGCAAGGCTGGCACAGCAGCCTCATCCTCGACTGTATTCCCGGTGGAAGGTCATATTATACAGGTTGTGAATTTTATCTCCGCAGTAAGAACTGGCGAGGAACTCATATGCTCTGGCGAGGAGGGATTGAGGTCTCTACAGCTTATCATGGCGCTTTACGAATCGGCACGCCGTGGTAAGGAAGTCTATGTGGATGAACTCCTCGAGGGTATGGAAATTTAATTCATTGAACGGATAAGAGTAATACTCTATTAAAAAGTCTATCTTTCATTATATGAAATCTGAAATTATTTTTCATAAAATACTTATCCTCAATTACTTGCTGGTTTCAATTCTATCTTTCCTTCGGCCGCTGGAATCTTAAGGGAAATTAGACCTGTTTCCTCATCCTTTTTCCAGTTCGTTATTTTTTCCCCATTCATGTATACCGTGCGGATTTTTCCGACAGGCATGATATTCAGCGTTGCAGGCTGCGATGTGCTGTATGATGCGGTATTATTTTCAACCAAAACTGTCAATCGAGGCTTAACCGCTTTCTGTCACAAGCCGGTCTAAAACAAGCGCTGTACGGGGATGAATGTAGAGTATTCCGAGGCTGATAGTATATCGTCGATACTGTAATCAACCTCAATCCACTGATTTATTGGAGGATTCGGAAAGTGTGCACGAACACGACCTCCATCCGAAAGCGGCAGGTCAA
>JABHYP010000519.1 GCA_018656855.1 Candidatus Latescibacterota bacterium
CAAGATACACAACTGTACGTCCGAAGAGGTCGAAGCCGACCTGGTCAATCTGCTTGAGAACGCCGGTGACCTATCCAATGTGGGCATCTGTTGTATTAACATGGATCATGGTACTCCGGACGAGAACGTCGCGAAAATTTTCGAAATTGCAAAGCGGTACAGGTCGTACGGAGGATAATTGATATTTATGACCTTATGTTAATTCACCCAATATTATTCCTAATTTAACTTTAATTTAAATCAATTAATGTTTTATTCATCCATTTCAGATTCACTGAATGCATCTTTTTTATTACCCATCCCTAATAATTCAGCCCGCACTTTCGGAAAGCTGTCTGGATAGTTTTCACGAATGAACTCGATGAGCTTTTCCCGGACCTCGCACCGTAAGTTCCAGAGGGTAGGGGAGTCGGAAGCGCTCACCAGCGCACGCAGTTCCATCGTATGCTCGGTTGCATTGGTCACCAGCAGACCGGAAACATTATGGTCCCAGTTCGGCGAGTTTTTGAGGATACGGTTCAGTTCTTCACGTACTTCCTGAACCGGAACAGTGTAATCAACATACAGAAAGACCGTACCCATCATATCCGCAGTTATCCGTGTCCAGTTCTGGAACGGTGTTTCAGTGAAATACGTTATTGGAAGAACCAGGCGGCGTAAATCCCAGATTCGGACTACCACATAGGTGAGAGTGATTTCCTCGATCCGGCCGTATTCTTTCTCCACCAGCACTACATCGTCTATGCGGATTGGCTGTGTAATGGCAATTTGCAGTCCGGCCAGCAGTGTCCCGATATACCGTTGAGCCGCAAGGCCGATGACTATACCGGCGATACCCGCAGAGGCAAGTATACTTGTTCCCAGGCGGCGAAAACTTTCAAATGTCATTAGAATCGTCCCCGATGCCACAATGCCCATTACAATAATAGCTGCTTTTTTAAGAAATTGAACCTGGGTGTATATTTTCCTTGCATGAAGATTATCTTCGGAATCAGTCTTGTAACGGTTTAGAATGAGGTCTTCGAGCACAAAGGTGATTTTTATTAACAGCCAAGCAACTGCGATTATGAAGAAAGAACTCATAAACCGCTCAATAGAAGCATTGAATGGCAGGGGAATCGAAAATAAGGGTAAGGCAGTACTGAATATGATAAGTAAGATGACCAACCGAAGGGATTTGCGGCAGTGCCTGATAAAAGATTCAAAGAAGAACATACCCGTCTGCCGCGCAATGCGTTTAATTACTTTTATGAGAAGGAAATCAGCCGCTATACTTATTAGTAAGACTGCTCCCAACATGGCTGTAAAAACGGCCCACCGAGGCCAGTCCATGAATATCCCGTTCACAATATCTCCTTTTCTCTGCTATTCAAATAACACATACAGTTACAAGTAAAATGTTTCCTGCAAACCTTGGACTTTTTTACCTTGAATTATATCCGGCCAAACCTGCGGTCAAGTTCTTCAAGCGTAAGTTTCACAATAACAGGGCGTCCGTGGGGACAAACAAACGGCGATGAAGTGGCGAAAAGGCGGTCGACAAGATATTGCATTTCCTCCTGGGCAAGCGGTTTGCCCGACTTAATTGCAGCGCGACAGGCTACTGCTGCGGCAAGTTTTTCAATATAACCTGAGGTGATTTTACCGTGCTCACGCATCTCGTCGATAAATTCGGAAAATATTGTGCCGTCCTCGCTTCCCCTGTGCCATGATGGCACTGCATCCACCATAACTGAACGCTCGCCGAAATTATTAACTCCGAAACCTATCTGATTCAAAAAAGGTATCATGGGCTCAATAATATCATAATCAGCAGCAGAGAAATCGAGCATAAGAGGAAACAATAATTGCTGCGCCGAAGCCTGCTTACCCTTGAAATGTTCGAGTATTTCCTCGAAAAGGATACGCTCATGAGCTACATGCTGGTCAATAATAATAGCGCCTTCCTTGGTTGTGGTAATAATGTAGCGATCTTTCAACTGCCAGAAAGCGGTGGCCTCATACTGAATTCCTTCTTTCTCTCCGCTCAAAGATAATATACCCGTTCTATCCGACAGTTCTCCCTTAGAAAACGAAAGCGTTGTCTGAATGTCCTGCTGAGTCGTACTATCGGAACTGCCTTTAAAGCTCGGTAATTCAGGATGCCACCGGTCGTCAGGAGGATTATAAACAGTGATTGGTGTCCCTGAATTTTCAGTATAGTTTAAAGCGCCATATCTTTCGGGTTTAATGAACGAGTCAGCCGCAGTTCCGAGTTCAGGTGCAGCGTGCATGCTTTGAATCGTTTGCAGGATGTTTTCACTAAGCGCCTGGAAGAGCGCAAATTCACGATGAATACGGATTTCCCGTTTAGAGGGGTGAACATTGACATCTATACGTGAAGGATCAGTTTCAAAATAAATCACGAAAAGCGGAAACATTCCCTTAATAAGTGTCTGGCCATATCCGTTCAGAACAGCCCTTGCAATGCTTTTCGACCTGACCGGCCTGCCGTTCATGATAATGTACTGATGATAACCGGTTTTTCGTGCCGTTTCAGGTTTGCCGATAAATCCTTCCACCTCGATGCCTTCAGCGGTGAACTTCAGCGGAATCATGAGTTTAGTCATCGTTTCGCCGAATATCTGGCGGAGCATCTCCTGGCGGTTCTTGCAGCCCTTAAAAGAAAAAATCTCTCTGCCGTGCGAATTAAGTGTCAAAGACAATCCGGGAGAACTGACCGCAACGTCGTACAGGGTGCCTTTGATATATTTGAGTTCGGTATTTTCCGATCTCATAAATTTCCGCCGTGCAGGTAGGTTAAAAAACAGATTTTTTACCTCAACGACTGTGCCCTCGTCGCGCCCAACATCTGTCACATCACGAAGAACACCCCCGTTAATTATTAACCGTGTGCCAAAAACATCATCTTTTCTTTTTGTATCGATAACCGTTTTTGAAACTGAAACAATCGAAGGGAGAGCTTCGCCGCGGAAACCGAGCGTCAGGATATTCTCAATATCCGAAATATTTTCTATTTTGGATGTAGCATGACGTTCGATGGAGAGGAGCGCATTCTCGCGGCTCATTCCCGTGCCGTCGTCGGAAACCCTGATAAGCCGTCCTCCGCCTCCTTCGATATCCACAACTATTCTTGCAGAGCCGGCATCAATGGAATTTTCAACAAGCTCTTTAACAACAGAAGCAGGACGTTCGATGACCTCGCCCGCTGCAATTTTACTGGCGACGATATCCGGTAATATTTTTATGTTTGCCATTCATAAACCTCAAAAAATTGGTCAGTGGTAAAGGAAAATGGAAAATATTAGCCACGGATGAACACGGATAACCACAGATGAAACTAACTATATTAATAATAATTGAATAAGTATTTTGTCAGTTATAAATTAATCAGTTAACCATGGTTCTGTGAAAATTGCCTTCCAATCAAATTTTTACCCTTTTATTCATCGTATTTTGATTAACTTTCTGACAGATATGAACATATAATTATATCCGTGTCCATCCGTGTTCATCCGTGGCTATTTCATTTTTTTCTTCTGTCTCTAACTATAAACCATAAACAACAGACTATTTATTATTCGCCTTCTTTTTAAACTGTTCGAGCAGTAAAAGCGCCTTGACCGGGGTTAGATTGTCGATATCTATTTCACGGAGTTCCTCGACAACAGGGTGTTCAGGCAGTTCGAAAAGGCTTAACTGTGGTGAAAAGTGCGGGCTTTCTTTCCTGGAGGAGGCGATCCGCGGTTTGTCGTTAACATTGAACTCATTCATCTCGAGATTCGCAAGTATCTCTTTTGCACGCTCGATAACCTTCGGCGGAAGGCCAGCAAGCCTCGCCACCTGGATGCCCAAGCTTTGGTCAGATCCACCTTCCATTATCTTCCGCAAAAAAATTATCTCATCATTCCACTCCTTGACCGCCACATTGTAATTTTTAACCCGTGGCAGAATCGTTTCGATCTCGGTCAGTTCATGGAAGTGTGTTGCGAACAGTGTCCGCGCCGAGTAACGCCTCATCTGGTGAAGGTACTCCACAATAGCCCAGGCAATACTAAGCCCGTCAAACGTGGAGGTTCCTCTCCCGACCTCATCGAACAGGACAAGGCTTTGCGGTGTGCAGTTGTTAAGTATATTCGCCGTCTCGTTCATCTCAACAAGAAAGGTCGATTCACCGCCGGCAAGGTTATCGGAGGCTCCCACACGAGTATATATCCTGTCAACAGCGCCGATACACGCATACGACGCAGGAACGTATGACCCCGTCTGTGCCATAAGAACAATTATCCCCACTTGCCTGAGATAGGTTGATTTGCCAGCCATGTTCGGGCCTGTTATGATAAGTATCTGGTCATTCTCGCCGTCAATAAGCGTATCGTTGGAAACAAATTTTCCCGCTGGAAGAATATTTTCAACCACAGGATGGCGTCCATCCCGTATTTCTATTATCGAACTGTTTTCAACTTTCGGACGCACATATCCTTTTTCCGCCGCCGCCTTCGAAAACGAATGGAGAACATCTATTACCGCAACTGCAGAGGAAAACGCCTGTATGTCTTTAACACGGGCAGCCACATTCTTTCTCAGCTCAACAAAAAGCCCCTTTTCCAACTCAGCGATGCGTTCAGCCGCACCAAGCACCTTGGCCTCATATTCCTTGAGTTCGGGAGTTATGAACCGCTCGGCGTTTACCAGGGTCTGTTTGCGTGTGTAATCATCCGGAACACGGTCCTGATTTGCTTTCGAAACCTCGATGAAATAACCGAAAACATTGTTGTATTTTATTTTCAGGTTGGTTATGCTTGTTCGGCGGCGTTCTTTTTCCTGAAGGTCGGCTATCCATTTTCTCCCGGAGCGTGAAATTTCTCGCAATTCGTCAAGATCCGAAAGATAACCGTCGCGAAACATTCCGCCATCGGAAATAAGCATCGGCGGCTCTTCAACAAGCGCTTCTGAGATGGTGCGGGCGATATCACGCAAGTCACCGATCTGTTCGGTGCATCTTAAGAGGATAGAAGATTTGAATTGTTTGGCTATTTCGCGAAGGTCCCATGAGCATTCAAGCGATTCGGCGAGCGCGACCATATCCCGTGGATTTGCACGTTCCAGGC
>JABHYP010000520.1 GCA_018656855.1 Candidatus Latescibacterota bacterium
CAATCGGTTCAATCCCACGGCTGCCCATTCCGATTCCCCATACATCTCCCTTGTAGAATACCTGGTATTCCCAGTTCATTGACTGAGCTTGGGGTAATCCGCTCAGGTAGTCGCTATTCCCGACAAACAACCGTCCCCTGTTGCCCCAGTGGAAGCTGCGATGATACTCAATGGCTTTATGGGAGTATATTCCGTCCATCTGCTGGGCCCACCTGCCGGTCTGGTCGAGAATGATAAGTGTCGCGCCGTTTACTACTCTGTCCATGACCTCATAGTACATTGCCCTGCCAGTCTTATTGAAATCATGTACACCGACAATTATATAATCAAGATCAGGGCCGTCTGGATCGAACGTCGGGAACGTTATTCCGCGAGCTTCTTTCAAAAAAGTATTGATGATGCCCGTTGTGTCGATAACAGCGCCTTTTCCCTGAATTCCAGCTCCTGTGATGTAATCCACAACAAAAATATCATCGTATCCTTTAGCTTTTATATCTTTACCCTTTAAAAGAGAGGCGTTCAGTTTATAGTACCCTGGAATATTCAACTGTGGTAGAACAACCTCCTCGGCAAGGAGCTGGCCGAATTCTTCACCGCCTTTGACCCTGACATCGAACTGTTTTGAGAAAAGTGTGCCGCCATCAGGCCCCTGGAGTTTTATTTCAAGCGTGTGCTTACCCCTGACGTTCAACTCATTTATGATAAAGAAATCGGCTACGGGAGTTGCCCCGGAGGGAAGCACCTTGTCCCGTATTTTTACCGCTATATAGAGTGGCCGGGTATAATACTGAAGGATAGACTGATCCGCTGTTGGATAGCGGTAAGCATCCACGATGTCTGAGTGAGTGTGGCCGGAAGCCCAGCCGTTAAGGTTATAGGCATCGGCTATGTTGCTCAGCCGGACATTCTCGAGAATGCGGCCATGGAAATAGTGCAGGTTCCGCCCTATGCTCATTGTCAGGTCATCCACAGTAGGAAACGCGTCCCTGAATCCGGACTCATCGAGAAAACGGTCATAGTTATGGAAATAATCGATATGTTCCATCTCTCGCCAGCCTGTGGGACCGCCTGTTCGGTCGAGTTCCTCCTTGATTTTCTGGAGACGCAACTGGGTTCCGAACGCGCCTTCCTCGCCCCAGAAGATGATTTCGTCCTCCTCGAGCCGGTGAAGTGAGTCGCCACGAACGACCGTGCCGCGCAGGTAAAACCGCGGATTATTATAGAATTCGTCGACATATCCTGCGTACGATATCCAGTGATGCTGATCCCACCAGCCGTGATAATAAAGCGTATCGTCAAACGGCTTCATGTGAAGTTTGAAAGTATCTTTTTCCAGCCTCGTGGTTGCCGACACGGTGCGGTTCCTGTCGCTGTTGTAGGTGACAATGCGCGATGGGTCAAGCTCGTGTACCATCTGCACATTCCGGGTATCGTCTTCCGATGGCGCATTTCGTGCTTCGTTCTTAAAGTTGTAAATTACCATCGATGGATATGAGCGGTCGCGAATGATCATTCGACTAAGCTTTTCACGCCGCCATATCAGGGACGTTTCATCCGGTTCGGGCATACAGCGGTAGCCTCCCGGTTCCTCATATGTCAAGAATCCCTCTTCATCGCAGAGTTCGGTTACATAATGCTGGCCGACCGCACGATGGAAGAGCATCATATTGAAGCCGAGCTTGTGCATCGCCTCAACATCGCGTCTTGCCATTTCATCAGTCGGGAAAATCCCGTTTTTAGGCCAGAACCCCCGTGTCATGGCTGCGAAGATGAAAACTCTTTTACCGTTAAGGTAAAATCGCTTGTCACCGTTTTTTTCGCCGATGTCGAACCACCGGAAACCGAACCGGCGGTTCATGCTATCGACGCTGTTTTTATCCGGTCCTGTAAATGTAACAGAGGCAACATACAGGTGAGGATCATAAAGATCCCATACTTTTGCTTTTGATACCTTAGCTTTAATCGAAACTTCTTTACCTTCAGAAGAAACAGAGGTGGAGATATTTTTTTTCCAGACAACTTTTGAAGGATCTTTCCATTCGTGGATATTGAAAGACAGCGTACCTTTTTGTACGCTGTCTGAAGCGTTATCGAGAGTAATAAAGATTTCAACATCCTTGATGGAGGGTTTGTTCTGCACATAAATATCTGTTACCGAAACCGTGTCGACAGCCCGCACATAAACCTTGCCCGTAACTCCGCCGTACCCGTGAACGCCGGGCACTTCATTCTTCCCCCAGCGGTAAAGGACATTGTCGTTCCAGTCGAAGTTGCCCACAGGATCGGTAACGCGGATATCGAGCCTGTTCTCGCCTCCGAAATTCACAGCCGATGTGGCATCAATCTCGAACGGGACGTTACCTATAACATCATATCCAACGAGTTTCCGGTTAACAAAGACCTCGGCTCTAAGGTTAACC
>JABHYP010000521.1 GCA_018656855.1 Candidatus Latescibacterota bacterium
AGGATTGGGGTAGTTCCGCAATAGCTTAAATTCCACTGGTTTTTCTTCTGCTACAAAAATATCTTCATATGGCGGCACCTCTCCCTGGTTGTACACAGATTCTTCCTGGGCTGTGTACACGATATTCAGGTGAGGAGTTTCAATCCTGAGACCGGCATTACCGTAGTTTCCATTATTATATTGTGAGTCCATGATAGCTGACAAGGCTCCAGTGGTCAGGAGTGTACGCTCTACTGGATATGAAGGTTTACCGTTGATAATCAATTCTTCTATATGATAAGCCAGACCGCTGAAGTGATTGTAATGTGGACCTTCCTGAAGCCAGAACGCAGTGGAGATCGGTGTTTCGTTTCCCTCCACTTTCGCAGCAAAGCCTGAATATGTTGCATTAATAAGATCGTTGTTTGTTAAAACTACAGCCTCCAGACCGCTTGTGTACTCTAACAAAAAGAGTTCCGGAGTTCCAATGTCTCGAATTGAATCAGATGCTCGATCCGGTATTCGTAACATGGCTTCATCGAGCAATTTTTCCCCCCACTGGTTTTCATCGAGCCATTGCCAGACATTTTCATCATAGAGGTATTGCACTGCTGTAATCCCTGTTTCACCCCCTTCTCGGCGCTCTACCATACATTGCAGGGCCTCAAGTGCATGAATACCCCAGGATTCTCCTCCAAACTCTGAAGTGAATACAGCTTTTTCAATCGATGTTTCCTTTTCTATTTCCATTGGTGGGCGTCGAAAAGTTACCGGCAATGAGGAACCAGCCATGAGAGGAAAACCTAGTTCAGTTGACTGGTCATACATCCATTTTGCCTTGTCCCAATCATATGAAAGGTGTTTATCTGTGAATACGGGAACTGACTTACCAGTTTCTCTGAAAACATCCATAACTTCTTTGTAAAATTCGTAGCGTGGATAGAGTGTTTGGTATTTTTCATTATCAGGATAATCTCCGTGCTCAACAATGAGCACTACGCCGTCCACGGCTAAGCTGTCACCACCCATCAAAAGTGTTTCACGTATCGTTGGATAGATACCGAAACCGTATTGTGCAGATAGATTAAATGCCATATAAGATTTATCTAACTGGTCGACATACATTGATATAATCTGTAGACGCGGAATACGGTTCTCCCCATAGTAACCATACCCTTCTAATAACCGTCCCGCTATAACATCTGCATGAGAAGATTGTCCATATACAGAAGTTATAACTGCGATCTGTTTCCGGTTAGGATCTATAACTATAGGTACCGGAATGTACGGTTCATCCATAGTTTGATAAATGTCTAAGCAAAATAATCCACCACCGTCAGTTCCTACCCATACATATTATTATTATCAATAACAATAGATGTTAGATCATAAAATATTTCTGAACCTATTGTGTTCCACATAGGTGGAATATATTCTGCCCATGAATCATTATAATATCGATATAATTTTACAAAACTTATAAACCATATAGCATTATCTGGAGCAGTAGATAAAATACAATTATTATATGGTTTATTTACTCTCGACCATTCTCCTTCATATAAATGTATTGCTCCATTATCTGTACCTATAAAAACTTCATCATCTGAAATTGCAAGTATCGATTTAATTTTCCTGTACTGAGAAGCATTTTCTATAACATCTTCTAATACATAAGTAGCCCATATTTCACCATTATATTTTGATATCCCGGCATTTGCCATTCCAACCCATACATCACCATTGGGTGCAACAGAGATTGAACTGATTGCGTTACTTGCTACTCCATCATCTTTTGTGAATGTTGTCCATATAGTTCCATCAAAATGTGATATACCATTTGAACCTGAACCCACCCATATAGTACCATCTGGAGCAATAGCAATGGAAGTTGTAATGTTACTTGCCAGTCCATTAGCCGTAGTATACGTTGTCCATGTTTCACCATCAAACAAAGATAATCCACCAATTGTACCAAACCATACATTACCAACAAAATCTACTGCTATTGATGTAACATAATCATTTACTAAACCATCATAAGTGGTAAAAGTTGACCATGTTTCACCATCGTATCGTGATACCCCCTTTCCCTTTGTTCCTACCCATAGAACATTGTCCTGTCCGATGGTTGTTGCACTTATACTATTATGTACGGGTCCGGTAGTAATGAATGTATGCCACTCTTCGCCATCATAACGGGATACACCATAACCTTCAGTTCCTGCCCATACAACACCATCGGAATCAACAAATATTGACCTGACTTTATTGCTCGCAAGACCGTCATCAGAATTATAGGTTGTCCATATATCACCATCATATTTGGAAATCCCTGCATTACTGGTTCCAAACCATACAACACCATCGGGAGCAACAGCAATTGAACTGACTGCATTACTTGCTACTCCGTCATCTTCTGTGAATGTTATCCAATTTTCACCGCCATATCGAGAAACACTACCTCCCGCCACAATCCATACTGTTCCGTCAGGACTAATTTCTATTTTATTTATCTTGTTACTCGGCAAACCCTCGTTCGTTGTGAAAATTGTCCATGATTCACCATCATAACGGTATACCCCAGAAGATTCCGTGCCAAACCATACACTTCCATCTTGTGAAACTGCAATTGAATTAATTCGTTTACTTGAAAAATTTTCTTCCATCGTGAAAGCTGTCCATGATTCACCATCATAACATAAAACGCCATTATCTGTTCCATACCATGCTTTTCCTTCATGGTCAACGGTCATTGTAATGACCCAATGGTTTTTTAATTTACTTAATGATGTCCACGCCTCACTTTTATAGCACATTCCTTGATTTAATGAATATAATTTTGAAGTTGATTTTCCTAATATTGCCCAAACTGTTCCATCATTTGCAGCGGTTATTGAAATAACATCATTTGCTTTCAAACCGTTAACTGTTGTGAATTTATTATAAGTTACATCATTTATATTCCATTTGACAATACCACCGGTCGTTGCGCACCAGAGATAGTTTTCATGGACAGCAATATCATTGATGAAATTTGAATTAGTGAAAGTCGTCCAGGTGCCCTCCGCAAAAGCATTGATTGCACCTATGAGCAATGTGAATATTAAGAGTGTTGTTTTTAGAAGTTTCATGGCAAGTCTCCTGAATCCAATTGAGCAATTTGCAGGATATTCTTATATATACTAATATATGATATTTTGTCAAGAGTAAATTTATCATATTGGATTAGGATTAAACGATTATTACTTTACGGAACTTATGGGGGGAAGATTATATCCGGATTGCAGCATGAAAATATTCTATTTCACCGGCATCATACTCTTTGCCATTATGATTCTCTTTTCCCAAAATCATTGATTCCATCATATTTTTACCATACATTAATGGGAAATGTTATTGTCACATATTATCATGATCATCAATATATCATACCTATCAGTGGTTCAAATTGTTTTTAAAGACATGAATAATTAGCGCTTTACGCAAAATATCATAATAAAATAGTGTAGCTTTTTTCATATAATATTATTATATTACATTACGGTGAGAAAATTATGTCAATTTCAGCTAAAAGAAAAATTAAAAGCCTGTCTTCAACAGAACTGATAGAAACCGTTGGAGAAAAAGCTGTCGAGAAGCCGGTCGAGCTTTCCGATAACGCTCTGACCGTGCTCAAGGAGCGGTATCTCAGGAAAGATGATAACGGAAAAGTTCTCGAAGAACCCCGCGATATGTTCCTGAGGGTGGCACAGGTCATTGCCGGTTCGGAAGACCTTTTCGGCAACGGTGAATTGACCGAGCGGGTGCAGAATCTTTTTTACAACATGATGGTGACGGGAGAATTCATTCCGAATTCTCCAACTCTCATGAGTGCCGGTCGTGAACTGGGACAGCTCTCCGCCTGTTTTGTTCTGCCGATTGAAGATTCTATGCACTCGATTTTCCAGGCGGTCAAGGATGCGGCTCTTATTCACAAAAGCGGCGGCGGTACGGGATTTTCCTTCTCACGTCTGCGTCCAAAGAATGATTTGGTACTCACGACTCATGGCATATCGAGCGGCCCTGTATCTTTCATGGCTGTATTTGACTCGGCGACTGAAACTATCAAGCAGGGCGGAACCCGTCGCGGAGCCAACATGGGGATTCTCCGGGTAGATCATCCCGACATCCGTGACTTCATTACCTGCAAACGTGGTATTAACCGTTTTAACAATTTCAATATTTCCGTCGCTGTTACCGACTCCTTTATGAAAGCGCTCAAGAACAACAGCGCTTACAGCCTTGTCAATCCCCGCACGGGTGAGATTGTCAGAGAGGAAAAAGCCCGCGATATTTTCAACCTTATTGTGGAGAATGCCCATGCTGTCGGCGACCCCGGAGTTATCTTCATCGACAGAATAAACGATAAAAATCCCCTCCGGCACATTGGCGAGATCGAGTCCACAAACCCCTGCGGAGAACAGCCTCTTCTCCCGTATGAATCGTGCAACCTCGGTTCTATCAACCTTTCTCTCATGGTAACCGAACACAATGGAAAATCTGAAATTGACTGGGAAAGACTTGGCCGGGTTACCCATCTTGCCACCCGATTCCTCGATAATGTCATTGAAGTAAATAAATTCCCGCTGGAAAAAATAGCCGGGGAAACCAAAAAAACGCGTAAAATCGGCCTCGGTATCATGGGTTTTGCCGATATGCTTATTCGCCTCGGAATAAAGTATGATTCGGAGGAAAGCGAGCGTACAGCCGAACAGGTAATGGAATTCATAGATGCCGAATCGAAAGCTGAGTCGAGACATCTTGCCGAGAAGCGAGGTCCGTTTCCGGCGTTTGAGGGAAGCAGGTACGATTCACAGGGCGAACCGCCTCTGAGAAATGCTACGACAACCACTATTGCCCCCACCGGCACAATCAGCATTATCGCATCATGCTCAAGCGGCATTGAACCTCTTTTTGCGCTGGCGTATAAACGTAATGTTTTAAGCGGCAAGCAGTTAGTTGAGTTTCATCCGATTTTTCGCAGCATGGCTGAAAAAGCCGGTATTCTCAATGACCGCCTGAGCAATGATCTGGCCGAATCGCACGGAATATCACACATTCTCGATATCCCGGCGCCGTTTAAGCATTTATTCCGCACCGCTGGCGAAATACCTGTTGAGTGGCACATACGCATCCAGACAGCGTTCCAGCGCCACACTGACAACGCTGTCTCAAAAACAATCAATTTCCCGCAAAACACTGCGGTACAGGATGTCGCAGGCGCTTATATCATGGCATACGACGCCGGTTTGAAAGGGATTACTGTTTACCGTGACGGTTCACGCGAGCAGCAGGTTCTTACGATTGAAAAAGCTAAAAAAGTAACACTTCATCCTGAAAAGTGCAATCTGATCGAGCCTCGCCCACGGCCTTCCATGACAAGCGGAACAACTGAAAAAACAGTCACAGCCTGCGGCAATCTTTATGTAACTGTCAACAGCGATGAAGACGGCCTATGCGAAGTATTCTGCCAGATGGGACGCTCCGGCGGGTGTACATCAAGTCAATCGGAAGCCATCAGCCGGCTTATTTCACTTGCGCTCAGGAGCGGTGTGAAGCTTGACGAGATCGTTTCACAGCTCAAAGGTATCCGGTGCCCGTCCTCGATATGGCACAACGGCAAGCTTATTCTATCATGTTCCGACGCGATTGCAACCGCACTTTCACGGTATCTTGATAAACCGCCCTCGAACAACGATGAAACAAAAACCGAAGCATCAAACATTCCTATCTTCACAAAAGAAGCCTGGCAGAACGAAAATGATCGATCAGAACCTGTAGGCCGAAGGCTTAAGGGAGAAATGGCCGGCATCTGCCCTGACTGCGGCGGTGTGCTTGAGCATGTTGAAGGCTGCATGATATGCAGATTGTGTGGTTTTTCAAAATGCGGATGAAGCATATAAATAAGTTTTTTACATAAAATACTTAATAATCCGGAGATGGATTTAATGATTTTAGCCGGAATAGTTGAATTATTTCGCTATCTTTCACCGATAAAAAACCTGCGGTTCCTTAAGTTTATTATTCTTGCCGTCCTTGTAACAGGTTGTTCATCTCCCCAAACAGAAGAGGGTAATCACAGAGGATTACCCCTACATAAAATCGGTCTCGGCGAAACAGTCATTACTCCTGACAAAAACACCATGATGTATGGTTTCGCCCGAAGCCAGATTTCCACCGGTGTTCACGATGACCTTCATGCCCGAAGCATCGTCATCGAGAGTGATGACGGCACATCGGTTGTGATGATGACCCTGTCGATTTGTACTTTAGAACGTGAATATGTCGAGCGAATTCGGTCAGTCATTAACGAGCGGACGGGCATACCCGAAACCAATATCCTCATCTCCTGCAACCATACCCATGCCGGGCCAAGCGTGGAGAAAGCCGGCGAGCAGTACCGCGAGTTTCTCGTTGAAAATGCCGCTCTAAGCGCAGTCGAAGCATGGAACAGCCGCGTTCCAGCACGGATAGGTATAGGCTCTGTAAAGACGCCTGAAATCGGCCGTAACAGACGCAGACTCCTTTACGGGGGACTTCACCCTGACCCGGAAGCCGGCATAATTAAAATTGAAGACCTGAAAGGCAATCTGATGGGTGTTGCTTTCAATTACGGCTGTCATCCATCCACGCTCGACTGGCG
>JABHYP010000522.1 GCA_018656855.1 Candidatus Latescibacterota bacterium
CAGGTATGACCGAAAGCGGCCGCTCGGAAAAGGTGTGGAACACATGAACATGAATGTCGATAAGTCCCGGCGTTACGCATAAACCTGTCATATCGATCGTTTTCTTTGCATCCGCTGCCGGGATGTTTTTGCCGACCATGGCGATTTTTCTATTCGAAACTGCGACATCCATCACACCGTCGATATTGTTCGCCGGATCTATAACACGGCCGCCTTTAAGGAGAATATCGTATTTACCGTTCTCCTGTATTTGCACACTTTTACGGGTGCGTTTGATTGTTGAGCATGAGCCTGCTGTCAGGCCTGAAGCGCCGAGAACCGCTCCTCCTGCGAGAGAATTCTCAAGAAATGTTCGTCTTTTCATTTACTCACTCCTAAAATAGATTAATGTTTTCGGACTAATAAGTAATTATTAACTTTCTGTCCTTTGCCACTGTTTTGAACATATTAAAAAAACAAGCAAAAATTGCCGGATCGTTTACCAGTATTGTTCGTTCGGGCTTTTCCAGTAGGGACTGTCTTTTGGATTATCATCCCACAGAAGGCTATTGAAACCGTAGGGATCAAAAATCGGCCTTCCGCCGAAGAACGTTAAAACGCACTGGATCAGTTTATCGCCCCGAATAACTCCACCGCGAATATCACAGTATGTGAAATTGCCCTTCCGCTGTTCAATAACTGCAATATCTGCTATTGAGCCAACGCTCAGATGCCCGAGTTCTGGGCGATTGATTTCGTTGGCGGGATTGATGGTCGAAAGCCGGATTATCTGCTCGAGCGATAACCCCATATTTAGGAATTTCGACATGACGTTAATCATATTGAGCACTACGCTGGAGCTATTTGCCCCGTAAAGGTCGGTGCTGATCGAATTGGGAACAAATCCCTGCTGGATAGCGGGAACCGCATTACGGAAAGTGCAGCTTCCTGCACCGTGCCCGACATCGAAAATAACGCCGCGCTCCTGTGCCTTTATCATATCGGGATTGATTCTCCCCTGTTCACCCATGTATTCTCCCACATGATAAGCAGGCGCGAATATATGTGTATGTATATCGCCAGGGCGCATTTTCTCCATGACCAGTTCCCGGAACGATCTTTCTGGAAATCCGTCGCTTGGCGTTCTCGGTTCTGAATGAATCATGACCGGAAGATTGGCCTTTTCTCCGGCTTCGATCAATGCATCGATAGAAGCCCAGGGGGGGTGAGATTTGTCAAGGTTCCCTCTCGTCATGTAATGAGCCGTTTTGAATCCGACTATTGTTTCAGGATACTTTTTCGCGAGTCTGACCATAGGTTCTACCTTGAACGTTCGTGGATCCTGTTCGGATTCGGTCATTCCCGGTGCGGCTATGTTGAGTAAAGCAAGCACCCGGACGCGAGAAATATCGATGAGCTTCTTGAAATCCTCAAAACTCTCGGCTCCCGATGTTCCTACATCAACAGTCGTGGTAACACCATAAGGGAGACAAAGGTCTTCGGCATTAACCGATCGGACTCCCTTTAATACGTTAAATGTATGAAAGCAGTGAACATGAATGTCGATAAGTCCCGGTGTTACGTGTAATCCTGACACATCAAAGGTCCGCTTTGCATCAGTTGCAGGGATATCTTTACCGACAAGGGCTATTTTTCCTCCTGCAACCGCAACATCCATCGGGCTGTTAATATTATTTTTCGGGTCGATAACATGCCCGCCCTTCAGGAGATAATCGTATTTCCCGTTCTCCTGTATCTGTACCATTTTGCGGGGCTGTTTCGTATATACTCTTGGTTCCGGCGCCTGTGCCTGCTGCTGAGTACCGCATGACGATGCGCCAATTCCGGCGCCTCCTAAAAGCGCTCCTCCAGCAAGCGTGTTCTTGAAAAAATTACGCCTTTTCATATCACTGCCTCCTCTTTAAAAGTTTCAAATTCTATGTTAAAAATTCCAGAAAATTATTATTACAACCTCCGGTGAGCGGGACGGTGAATTTATTCATCTTTCATTCTTATCGGCACATAAAGATAAGTTATTTCTACCAGTACTGCCCGCTTTCATTGACCCAGTAGTTCTTATCCTTTATATCTTTCCAGTAAAGACCGCCAAGCGCAAATGGGTCGGAAACTATCTCCCCGCCCATAAGAGTCATGATATTATGGAGTTTTTCGCTGCCGTAATTTTTTCCGCCTCTCACATCAGTATAACTGAATTTTCCGTCCAATATCTCAAAGACAGCAATATCCGCAGTAGAACCAACAGAAAGGTTGCCTAATTCGGGATGGTTGATTTCACGGGCTGGATTTGTGGTCGAAAGCCGGATAACATCCTCGAGCGACACTCCCAGCGCAAGGAATTTCGACATGACATTGGCCATGGTCATAACCTTGCCGTTTGTGTTGGCGCTGTGCAGGTCTGTGCTGATTGAGTTGGGAAGGAATCCCTGCTCGATTGCTGGTACTGCGTTTCTCCATACAAAACTCCCCGCTCCATGGCCCACGTCAAATATAACACCACGTTCCTGAGCTTTGAAAATCTCATCCCTCAGCTTCCCATTTTCATCAATCATCACATAATGCGGTTTGAAACAGTGGGTATCGATATCTCCGGGACGCAGTTTTTCGAGTATGAGTTCGCGGCGTGACCTTGCGGGAAAATTCCCCTGCGGCGCCCTCGGGATCATATCAATCATGACCGGCAGTTCAGCCCTGTGTCCGGCTTCTATAACCGCATCGACCGAAGCCCAGGGTGTGTGAAAATCGTCATAAGGATTATTTGTCCAGTAATGGGCTGTTTTGAACCCGACAATAATTTCAGGATATTTTTTTGCCAGTTCCACCATCTGCGGTATTTGAAACTGCAAGGGATTATTTTCACCGACCGGATTCATACCGGAATACGAAATATTAATGAGTGCAAATGTTCTGACAAGCGACCGGTCGATGATCTTTTTGAATTTCTCAAATGTACCCGAGCCGGAACTTCCCACATCAAGGACTGTGGTAACACCTGAAGGAAAACAATGGTCATCAAATATTATCCACCGCAGACTTGTATTTTCCTCGGAGTAAAAACCATGTGCGTGAATATCGATAAAACCGGGTGAAACGTATAATCCGTTTGCATCGATGGTCTTTTTTGCGTCTGTTGAGGGGATATTTCTTCCGACAACAGATATTTTGCCGTTCGCAACGGCAACATCCATTTTCTTGCTATTGATATTATTCAACGGATCAATGACATGTCCGCCCTTAAGCAGGATATCGTATTTCCCTGTTTCACGGCTTTGAACGGTCTGACGCGGTTGTTTTGCAAGAACTGACTTTGGAGCAAGACTCCCGCCGAGAAGCGCACCGCCAGCAAGCGTGTTTCCGATAAATTTACGTCTTCTCATTCTTCTTTCCTCTTTAGTGATAAAATTAACGATATTTTGATTTCAAATTCCAAATTAAATTAGTCCGTTGTCATAAATTAATTCTTACTCTTCAACCTCAACTCCATAAACCATAAACCATTACCAGTATTGCCCCGAGGGATTAACCCAATAATCGTCGCTTTTCGGAATTTTTTTCCATTCGGGAGCGGTCAGGCCGGACGGGTCGAATACGATTCTCCCGCCGAATACTGTCAACATGCATTGGAGTTTCTTATCTCCTTTAATCATCCCGCCGCTCGTATCTTTATAGCTGTAATCGCCGTGAAGTAGTTCTGTTACAGTTATATCCGCAGTCGATCCGACGCTCAGATTCCCTAACTCTGGATGATTGACTATACGGGACGGCTCCGAAGTTGAAAGCCGGATGACATCCTCGATCGACAATCCCATATTGAGGAAATTCGACATAACGCTTATCATATTGACAACCGGACCGTTGACATTTCCCGTGTGGAGATCTGTGCTGATCGAATTGGCAATATATCCCTGTTTGATAGCTGGTATGGCGTTGCGATACACTATACTTGCGCCGCCAAAACCAACATCGAAAATAACTCCGCGTTTTCTCGCCTTCATGATATCTTTGTTTACCGTACCGTCCTTCTCGATAACGGGTATGTGTCGGGCATAACAGTGTGTATGGATATCACCCGGACGGAGTCTGTCGATAATAAGGCCGCGGTACGACCTTGCCGGCCAATTTCCCTGTGGCGGGAAAGGATTGTAATCTATCATGACCGGAAGCCCGGCAAGATTCCCCGCGGCTACTGTACTGTCAACCGATGCCCAGGGAGTATGAATTTCGTCGTATTTTCGCGTGGTACCATGATTGCCAAACCAGTCCCGCCAGTAATGGGCTGATTTGAATCCGACTATGATATCAGGATATTTCTTTGCGGTTTCCGCAGCAAGTTTGACGTCGAAATGATCCGGTTCGTGTTCATCATCACCCATCCCCGTATCGGCAATGTTCAAAAAAGCGAGAATCCTCACTCTTGAACTGTCGATGACCTTTTTGAATTCCTCGAAATTACTGGCGCCTGATGTTCCCGCATCAACACATGTTGTAACGCCGGAAGGGAAATGATGACCATCGGCGACTATCGACAGGTTATTTTTTTTATTAGTATGAAAGCAGTGAACGTGCATATCGATGAAACCCGGTGTCACATAGTATCCTGAAACATCAACCACTTTTCCTACTTCCGAAGCAGGAATATTTTTATCGACACGCGCGATTTTCCCCTTCGAGATAAGGATATCCATTTTGGAGTTGATATTGTTTGCAGGGTCTATGACATGACCGCCCTTGAGAAGAATTGCGGGCCTTGTGCGCTCCTGTGCGAAAACAGGCGATACAACAAAGGCTAACATTAGAAATGCTGCTGAAATGCAGAGCATTTTTCTCATAAAAAAACACCTCCAAAATGGTAAATTTGCTGGACATCAATTTTCATGAATACTGCATGGTAATTACCATGTGTCATTGCGGGTGGACGGAGTGAGCGAAGCAATCTAACAGAGGAGATTGCTTCAGCTATGCCCCGCAATGACTATGCCGGATTTCTGTTGAATATAAACCGATATTTATTAAAAGAACCGCCAGAAACTATTTGCTTGATGCTTTTATGCCAGATCGGTTCTATTTATAATCATATTCGAGCCAGTATTGATCATCTTTCGGGATATCCTGCCACAGGGGAACGCTTATCCCGTACGGGTGATCCCATACAATATTCCCGTTGCGTATTGTCAGGATACAGTGGAGCTTTTTATCGCCGACAATTTTCCCACCGTCCGGGCCGCGGTAACTGTTGCCGCGATAGCTGAATTTGCCTCTCGCCATCTCCAGCACAGCGATATCGGCGTCGGCGCCGATACTCAGCGTACCTAATTCGGGGCGGTTGATTATCTGCGCAGGATTTACCGTCGTACGGCGTATTACATCCTCTATCGGTACTCCGATGCAGATGAATTTCGACATAATATTGTTCAGGCTGATCCCTTCTTTCGTGGGAACAGAACCGAACAGGGAAGAACTGATAGTGTCGGGAAGAAATCCCTGTTTGGCTGCGGGA
>JABHYP010000048.1 GCA_018656855.1 Candidatus Latescibacterota bacterium
CTTCCGTGTCGTCCCCATAATTCATCTCCTTTTCTGCTTAATTATACTATTTCTTTTAGGAGATTTCACACCTTATTTTTCTGTCCAGTTTATGGGGTACATTATACGGCGACGCTGGTATGGGAAATTTCAACCTTGATAATATCAATGTCAACGGCCCGAATTACCGTGACCATATCCGCAAATACAAGCTCTCTGAGACTGTTGGCAATCAGACTGCCTGGATCGACCGTAACTATGAACGCTAATGATATGCCCTCATTCTTTGTGACAATTTCAGAATTAGTTACTCTGCCGCCTAAATGGCTTGACGTATTAAGAAAAGTCAGCTACAAAACTAATTTCATTTAGCGAGAACACTCTTCTCAAGTACAAAATACACCCTCCAAATCACTTTTCATTAATTCCAGTTTCAACTTCACCTTGACTTTCTCATAAATAATATATTCTGCGACAATAATCTCATTTTATAGTTGACAAGAATTTATTCTCCTATTATTATACAAATGCGACAATAATCTCACAATCTTTTTTATACCAGGGAGGCACTATGGGCCGTTGGAAAGCTCGAACGTTTACAGAGGGTGAGTTGGATTTTATGAAAGTACTGTGGGCGCAAGGAGAATCTACACCTGAGGATATAGTGAGCGCTTTAGGCAAAAGCGGGCGCGAAGTCACCGGTGGCACTGTCAGAAATGTGCTCGCTGTCATGATCGAAAAAGGTTATGTAAAACGCAGAAAAAGAAGTAAAGCATATCTCTACAAAGCGAAAATTGATAAAGAAAACGCTCAGAAAAACCTGGCACAAAATCTTCTAAAGAATGCTTTTGAGGGCTCAGAATCTTTACTGATGAAAGCTCTTTTAAAAAACCAGGAAATTCACCCGGAAGAGCTTAACATGATCGAGAAACTCATCAAGGACAAAAAACTTGAGGATAAGAAATGAATACGTCAGCCTGGTTTGCAGGACTTGATGCCCTGGGATTTATTACCATGCACACACTTCTGTCTGTGTTCTGGCAATCATCAATTGTCTTGGGGTGTATTGGTATACTTACCTATGTATTACGTAATAAGAAAGATTCAGTTAGATATACTCTCTGGGTAACAGCGATACTTTTATTACCATTACTTCCACTGTTGACATGGGGAGTTTCTAAACTTGGAGCCCCTCAGAAGGAAATCACAGTAATTCCGGCATATACTGCTTTCCAGACAAAAGTTGACCAAAATACGCTGGAATCGTTAATGATGTCAGAACAATCTCTGTTTGAAACTGATGCGATGATTGATCTTTCCCCTCAAAATACTGTTGATTCTCATGTGCGTGAAAACCGCTCAGAGAAAAGTGATACAAGAAACAATCTTAATATTTCTTCCTCAGATGATTTGTTAAAATCTCAGGAGCGGAATAGTGAAATCAATAGATTATCCCTTTTAAGTTATCCATGGGCTTTTGCCTTTATGGTTTATACCTCATGTGTTTTGATCCTTCTTCTATGGATTCTGACTGCAAGGCTTCGCATAAGAAAATGGATTTTAAGCAGTGAAGCGGTGATGGATCAAAGAATAATTGAAATATTTCAGTCTGCGAAGGAGCATCTTGGGATTTCAAGGAACATTATCATTATTGAAAACAAACATGCTCTTTCACCTATGACATGCAGGACTTTTTCCCCTGTTATTGTTCTCCCCGATGGATTTGTAAAAAAAGCAACTGAAACCGAGCTCCGTGCGGTTGCTGCTCACGAACTTTCCCATGTAAAAAGAAACGATATGCTCATACTTACCTTCATTACACTTGTGAAGGCTGTATTTTTTCTGCATCCGCTGGTTTGGTTAGCTGCGCGCGAAATATCTTTTCTTGCTGAAAGCTTGAGCGACAATGAAGCGCTTAATATTGATGGCAATCCGGTTTTCTATGCCAGCATGCTTTCCAGAGTGGCGAGGAATCTGCCTGAAAATGCTTTGAATCCTGAGCTTGCAATGGGAATTGTTTTATCAAAGAGTATGTTCCTGCGCCGTATCGAAGCAATTCTCTCCGAACATCGAAAATACATTAGCAAACTCTCACGGTGGGCGCTTCTCGGAACGGCTACAGCAGCGGTACTTTCACTAATAATTGCGCTATCTCTCCCACTCGGTTATGCTGGTGAAATAGGTGATATGGTAACCATTTATGGGAAAGTCCTATATAAAGGCAAACCTGTTTCCGGAGCGGAGATATATTTCAATGAGATAAAACGCAAACACATTGAAAAAGTTGCGAAAACTGACAAAAACGGTGTATACACATTTAAAATGTCTGAAACCAGACTTGCTTACGGCGAGTGGACAAAACCAACTGTCATAGCTTACAGACCCGGGTATGCTTTCGGATATAAACAACTCTCGAGTTCAATACCACTTGAAAATTTTATTATTACACTCAGTGATCCGATATCATTCAAGGGGAAGGTTACCGATACGTCGGGAAATGTTGTTAAGGATGCGGAGGTTTCATTTAATATGTTCGGAACGTATACCGTGAGGAAAGCGAAGATATATTTTAGAGAAAATTTGTTCCCTCCTTTAAACAATAGAACTGACAATACGGGTACTTTCGTCTTTAATGATCTTCCCGATACACATTACGGATTTTTTTCTGTAATAAAAGAGGGATATGCCGCAGGAAGAAAATTAATCATGGATATGCGTGGGAATGAGGAAGTATTAATTCTAAAATCCGAGGGGCGTATAAAGGGAAGAATTACTTATAACGACACCGGAAAACCAGCTAAAAATTTGATGGTCGGTGCGGAACAAGAGTGGCAAAGATACATGGAACTAAGGGCAACGACTGACACTAACGGTTATTACGAATTCACGAATGTTCCTGCTGGTAATTTCACGCTTTACCTTATATATGACGAGGAATTTCCCGAATGGACAATGATGAAGAAAGAGAATATCATTGTTAAAGAAGGCAAAACAGTCCAAGGTGTCGATTTAACACTTATCAAGGGTGGAATCATTACAGGCAAGATAGTGGATAAAGATACCGGCAAACCGATTCCGAAACATGTAATTGGATTTACAGATAAGAGAAGGATTAGCCGCTATTCAAACCATTATGTGCATACTGATTCATATGGTGTATTTAAATATCGCACTACACCGGGAAGACACAAATTCCACACCTCCAATCCTGAAGGATATCTTCAGCAGGAGGGATGGAAAGAATTAATTTTTCCTGGTGACCATCGTTTATTTGTAGAGGCGGAGGCTGTCAGCGGCCAGACTGTTACTGTCAGCGATCTTGCGTTCAAAAAAGGTCTCGCTATACACGGTAAAGTGCAAAATCCACAGGGCGAACCTGTTTCTGGTGTTACAATCTCATACGGATACGCATTGAACGAAGTTGAAGCGATGTCGGATAAAAACGGTACATACACATTCTTCGGCCTGAAACCGGGAGAAAAACTTTCTCTGAGAGCCATACACGCAGACCTGAAACTCCGCGGTAAAATCGAGGTGGAAATCTCTCTTGATGCAAAGGCAGTTTCCTTTCTTGAAAAAGATAAAAATGAGATACAACCTTACATTAACACCGATATTCAGCTCGAACCATATGAAACAACTCGTATCGAGGGACGACTGGTCGATGAAAAAGGCAATCCTATACCCAGTGGAAGAATCAACATATTTCCGTTTTATAAACCGGACGACAGGAATCTACCGCTTCCATCAACTGTGTTTTCCGACGAAACGGGTTCGTATTCTTTCGACGATCTCATTGTCGGTGATAAATATCGCGTGATTGTTGTTGATGCGAAAGGATATGTTTCAAATAAAAACTCTAATTATGAGGATATGTTCATAGCTGAAAAAAATATGGAACCACATAAAGATCTTGTTCTTTCACTACAGGGCGACATTTGGTTGGAAGGTAAAGTCGTCGATTCAGAAGGCAATCCTGTAGTCGGGGCAAAATTGTCCTCCTGGAATGATAACAATTCTGCTGTAACTGACACTTACGGGAAGTATAGGCTGGGAAACCTTTCCAACATATTGATCTACAGCCTGACGATAGTACAAAAGGATTTCGGCATTTACCAGTTCAAATATATACCTGCAAATCAGATAAAAAACTTTACTCTGGCAAAGGGAAAATATTTTATAGCTGGAACGGTAGTGGATTCAGAGGGGAACTCGGTTGATAGTGTATTAGTAAATGTTTATCCACGACTGCATATATCCGGAAAACATTCGCCATCAGTTTATACAGCCTCTGATGGCACGTTCCTTCTTGAGAACCTTTATGACGAATTAATTACCATCAATGTGGGAACGAGAAAAGGTTCTCAAATATTTGAAAATGTCAGAACAGGTCGTGATGATATGCTTCTGGTACTTGATAATCTAACTCAAAGAAACTCTGCTTATGCAAGGTTTTTTGATGAATTTAATAAAATAATCAAGGATAAACCTGCACCTGAACTGGAGATTGACCAATGGGTGAACTGTGAGCCGATGATCCTTGATGATTTACTTGGCAGGATTGTTCTTGTAGATTTCTTTTTCGATAGATTTAAAAACGATCAAACTCCCAATAGAACGCAGCTCATTCAGGTGCTTCAGGAGGAATACGGCGCCGAAGGCCTCGTATGTATCGGTATCTGTGAACATACGGAAGACTTCGAAACACTGAAAGAACTTATCAGAGAAAAAAATCTCACCTATCCTATCGCAGTTGATAAAGAATCCACCAGACTGGGTTCATCAGGACTGACATTCGATGCATACAGGATTAATCCTCAAGCTCCATTGAGTATTGTTATTGACAAAAATGGTATTGTAAGGTCTCAAACATCTCATATGTTTCTCGAAAGTACTATCAAGGAATTAATAAAAGAGGGTAATTAAAATTCAAGGAAAATTCTAAATCGTTTTATTAACTGTCCATTCAATTATCAGCCACAAAACAAAGAGCCTGATAAAAGACAACAATATGAAAAAGTATAAATACATAAAAAGTTTCTCAGATATCATCGATATTAAGAAGCTTGAGCGCGAGAGCTACAGGTACCTTTATCTCGGATTCGTTATCGCAATTCTGTTTCATGCTTTGGGTGCAGTATACTGGAAATTCGAGATAAGTGTAAAGACAGTCATGATAGCTGACAGAAAGACTTATGAACAAATTCCGGTAGATATCATTATACTCCCACCGCGCATTATTAATCCATACGAGACATGGAAACGAATAATTAAAAAAAGAATGTTTGCCGGTAGACAGTTTAAGACTATTCAACCGGGGATGATACATGTCGAACCATTCGCGCAGGAGAGGTATGATAAGTTTAGATTAAAATTGTGGAATGAGTTTCTTGCCCGGCGTGACAATCTTTCTAAAGACTTCCAGGAAGATTTTGATATGCTCGCAGATGCAGTACTCGACAGCCTATTATATAGTGAGCTTCCAGACTCTATTAAAGCAATAATCGACCCAGAGAGTTTTACTATTATGAGGCTTCACACCGATTTGACCATCTCAAGAGAGCCGGAGGATAATTTCTCCCTTGAGGAAGAAATGGTCACACTCGATGATATCGACGAACTTGGAATGTACAAGGGTGTTGTTATTGTTGATCCTGATGACAAGCAGAACATCAAAGGATTTGTTTATATTCCTAAATATGTTGTCGAATCAAGACTAAGAAGATCAACTGGGGCGCCTCCCGAGTGGTCAGGTGGAGGTGGCAGTAGAGGAATAAACAGTAAAGGGAGTTATAATTTGGATGGTGCGATTAATGGTCTTGCTGAAGCAGTAAATTACTATACCGGATTAAAAGTAAAAGTTGAGAGACCAATTTCACTCGCTTCTTCTGAGCTTTTTGAATATCCCCTCGTTTACCTGACATCTAATCATGAATTTAAATTAAGCCCATTTCACATAAAGAATTTCAGCGAATATCTCAGAAAAGGGGGATTTGCAATTATTGAAAATGGAACACCATGGTTGGATTACACTCCTGCCGAAGTTTCTTTATTGAATGTATTCATTCAAGCAGTTGGCATGGATGCAATAATAGAACCTATTCCACATACTCATCCCATATACCATTGTTTTTTCGATTTCGAGAATCTTATTCCTGAAGGCGCGGATAAATACTATGGTCAACCGCTCGAATTTGGAGTACGAACATATACTGGTGCTCCAATCCCGGCTGTAACTGATCTACGCATAAAAATGTCAATGAAACAATATTATCTCTGGGGAGCATGGATCGAAGGGAGGCTTATAGCGGTTTATTCGGGGAAAGGTTACGGTCATTACTGGTGGGAAGGTGTTTTAACGAAATACAGTGATTCTTATTCGCGTGAAAATACAGAATATAATTTCAATCCTCAGCTCAAAATTGGTGTCAACATGATTATGTTTGCCCTTCAGCAAAAAAATGGTATTACAAAAAAAGTTGTTGATTACAATGCATATAGATTTAAAAAAAATGAAAAAAGTCAGTGAGAGGAGGAATTGGTCATGAGATATAATACGTCTTACTGTTTAAGAACACTATCCCCTTTTTATATGCAGTTCATGAAAACGATTCTACTTGTAATAATCAGCCTGCCGTTGATTATGCCATGTGGAGAATCACAGGAATCTGAAAGCGAAAAAACAAAGCCTGAAAGGACTTTACGTCGAAATATTTTCAATGATGAAATAGTATCATCTGAAGATTTTGATTATGGAAGTAAAGCTCATATCACAATGTCACATGGAAATTTTCAAAATATTAAGGGATTTGTGTGTATACCAATTTTAAATTCCACATATATACAACCGAAAAAAGAAACATATGATTTTTTAAAGGGTCTTGTTGCGGGGATACAAGCCTTTACACCTTTAAAAGCAAGACTTGATAAACAAATCAATCTAAGTTCTTCAAAACTGTTCAAATACCCGTTCGTATATATTGCTGCCGATAAATTCAGACTGAATGAAATTGAAATTCGGAATCTCAAGGAATATTTTAAAATGGGTGGATTTGTAGTTTGGGATATGCAGCATCTGTTTTATGAGCAATTACTAAGAGAGTATTTTAAGGATACGGTAAAATTTAAACCTGTTTCGGAAGATCATCTTATATACAAAAGTTTCTTCATAATAAAAAAAGGCTCACAATATAGTGCACAAAGCGAGTCCTATGACACCAATACTCACATAACTCAAAAGCATTTGGGTTTATGGATTGGCAACAACCTTGTTGGATTATATCGGGACGGTATAGGCAAATTTTGGAGGGAAAATAAAAGGCATGATGTTGAACTTAAAAAAGGTGTAAATATGGTAGTCTATACTCTTATTCAAGGTGGAGATATTGTAAAAAGAGATTAAATGGTAATATTTAATCAAAATTTTAAGAGAGAGAAGAATTTAATGGATTGTATGCCTATTTTTCTGATTAAACCATGAATTTTTCAATATACAATCTACTTTTTTTTGTCTGTATTTGCTCACCTGGTTTCTGCCAGGAAAATAATTCCGAGGAACCTTCCCGACTCTATAGAATTATGACGCCTGACTTTAAGTATGGATATGTTAATAAGAAAGGAACAATTATCATAAAGCCGAATTATGAGGTAGCTTCTCAGTTTTTTGAAGGCTTTGCAGCTGTGAGAATCGGAGACAAATACGGTTATATTGATACCGCCGATAATATTGTTATTCCCCCAAGATTTGATCAGGCAGATGATTTCTCCGAAGGCATGGCACAAGTTAGAATTGGCAAATATTACGGGTATATCAATAAATCCGGTGTTTTAATTATTGAATCGCGATACAATTATGCTTCCCCTTTTTCAGAAGCTCTGGCTGTTGTAAAAACTGCCCCCTATTTCAATAAAATGTATCGGTTTATAAATAGGAAAGGCGAAACAGTTATTCCGCCCCGGTTTAAATATGCATCTTCCTTTTTCGATGGTTTATCTCTGGTGAAGATTGATGAAAAGTATGGATATATAGACAGAACAGGAAAAGTGGTAATTGAACCCCAATATGACGAAGCATATCAGTTTTCTGAAAAAATAGCTGCTGTGAAAATCGGGAAAAAATGGGGATTCATCAATACGAAAGGTGAAATAATTATCGAACCTAAATATATAGATATTAATAACTTTTCTGAAGGTCTTGCTCCGGTATTAGCCAGTAATTTCTGGATTTTCATTGATAAAAACGATAGTACTATCATAAAAACTCCATTCATGTATGCCCGCAGTTTCTCCGGAGGTCTTGCACCGGTAAAAATGCCGGGCTACTTATTTCGTTACATTGATCGAACGGGAAATGTAGCAATCAAAACAGAATTTGATGATGCCCGTGTATTTTCAGAAGGCTTTGCAGCAGTTAAAATTAGTAGGAAGTGGGGTTTTATCGATTCGACAGGTCATAAATTAAGCTTCCCGAAATATGAGGATGTTGGAGATTTTTCCGAAGGCCTGGCACCGGTAAAAATTGGCGATAAATGGGGATATATTGATAAAGATGATAAGATGATTATCGAACCTGTATATGTTATGGCTTATAATTTTTCACAAGGAGTTGCTCTTGTAGTTTTAGATGGAAAATACGGTTATATAGATAAAACCGGGAATTATATCCTTGAACCAATATATTCAGATGCGTCGTATTTTTCTGATGGGCTGGCACCGGTAAAAGTAAAAGATAATTTTGTTAATAAAAAATTCTATTATATCGATAAAACGGGAGCTAAAATTACCAAACCTCTGTTTAGGAATGCTTCCTCTTTCTCTGAAGGTCTTGCTGCAGTGAGAATTGATGAAAAATACGGTTATATAGACAGGACTGGGAAGTTCATTATCGAACCGCAATTTGATTTTTCAAATGATTTTTCAGAGGATTTGGCGGCTGTAAAGATTGATAACCTTTTTGGCTTTATTGATAAAACAGGAAAATTCATCATCGAACCTCAGTTTGAAAACGTTTCAAATTTTACCGAAGGTCTTGCTAAGGCAAAGTTTGGAACAAAATGGGGTTTTATCAACAAAACCGGAGAAAAGGCTTTTTATATGTTATTTGGTGATGCACTTGATTTTTCAGAGGATCTGGCTCCTGTGAGAATCGGTGCGGAATTTATTATCGAGGATAAACATGGTACTCGCACATATATAGGTGCAAACAAGAAAACAATGAAATGGGGATATATCGATAAAACCGGAGAATTGGCTATCGAACCCCAATTCGAACTGGCTTCAATGTTTTTTGGTGGAGTAGCAAGAGTTTTTATCGATCATCAGTTATGTTTAATAGATAAGACCGGTAAATATTTATGGAAACCTTCACAATAAAAAAATACAAGAATTAAGTTTATCTTATGGTAACATTAAGCTTAGAGATAATGACAGTTAGATCATTAATACAATCTTTCAGGGCAATCCTGAGCGTAGTAATACTGCTTCTCTGTCTGACATCTGACGTTTCCTCGCAAACTGCCTTAGAGAATTTTAAACAAACAAAAATACTTGATTTTGGCTGGGGCGAAGGTTCAAATGAAATGGGTTTTTTTAAAGAACAAGGTGGTTTTTTATACGGCCCGAATTCTTTTGATGTTGATCGTTACGGCTTGATATACATTCTTGACTCAGTCAATAACCGCGTTTCCGTATTTACACAGGATGGATCCAATGTAAGAACATTCCCTGTAGAGACAACCGGTTTAATATCCTTTATCGAAATCGATGAATTACGGAATGTTTGGATTAACGATGCTGAAAAATATCGAATAATAAAATATTCTCACACAGGTGATTTTCAACAAAGGATAATCTATGGACTGGGGGAAAGAGGAGTGATAGAACCGTTTATTACTGTTCGTGACAGTGAAATATTTCTTGCCATGTCCAAAATTGAAATTGGAAATGAAATAAAAAATTCCAATATATATGAAGGCACAACATATCAGGCGAAAAAAA
>JABHYP010000523.1 GCA_018656855.1 Candidatus Latescibacterota bacterium
GGTCAGCGATACTGAAGTTGGTGAAATAGACGAAAGCGGCCTTTTTACCGCTCTGGCTCCCGGCAAAATAAGGGTTACAGCGCAAGCTGGCGATCTCAAGGGCGTTGCGAATATCGATGTTGTTGCGGAGGGCGAAGGCGGAAATGATGATTCTGACTCGGATTCGGCGGATGAAAAAGTCAACGAAGTTTCTTTTTACAGAACGCTCAAGAACGGCAATATAACAAAATCAGGGTCAGCAATTTCTGAAAATGGTACGAAGACGCTTGGTGGTCTCCCGAGCCCGCTTAACGTTTTGAACGGTTCAAAGATATATTTCCCAACAGGCTCTCTTAAAGATGATATCACAATTAATATTCAACTGCCGTCTTTCGCTAATACTAATGACGCGGACGGTAATGTGGATTTCGTCGGCAATATAGTTAATGCGGTGCAGTTTGTTGTCACTGTCAATGACGAGGTTGTGGATCCGTATTATTTTGAGAAACCACTGGAAGTCAGTATCCCCTATAAAAAGGGTCTTATGAGTAAACTGGGTATTGCACCGGAGGATCTGGGCATGTATTTTGCCTCGGATTCCGGTATTATTTCAGACGATGGCGGTATCACCGGAGTTTTTGTGGAAGACGCCCAGAACAGAATTACAGGAAGTGTGGCTCATTTTTCGACAATTGTCGTTGCGGGGAAAAAGGGTCAGATTGCTGATAATTCAGGAGTAGGCGAGGACGATTCCGGTTCTGACGATGGAGATACAACAGATAGCGGCGACGATAGCGATGATTCCGAAATCGAGGATGATGATGCAGAAACCGACGATGATGCAGAAACCGATGATGACGCAGAAACCGATGATTCTGATGTTGAGGGAGTTGATGTCCTGCAGGTATTCCCGAAAAAAGCCCTCGTTGTCATCGGTGAAACAATCAAGTTTGAAGCCGAAATAGTTGATTCTGAAGATGTTGAAGAGGAAGAGGTTGAAGAAGAAGAGGTTGAAGAAGAAGAGAAAGAGACCGTTAAGAATATTGCCGAAGAACTTGAAATAACCTGGTCTGTCAGCGATCCGGAAATTGGAACGATCGACGAGGAAGGCTTGTTCACGGCTATCGTCATCGGCAAGGTAACGGTTACCGCGACATCGGGAGAGCTGCAAGGAACAGCCAGAGTGGAAATAACCGATGAAGGGCCTGTAACTGAAGAGGGTGTAAACACAGTTTCTATGACCAGAGAACTTCCTGACGGCAATACCACAAAATTCGGATCGAGAACTGCAGAAAACAGTACCATCACGCTTGGTGGTTTGCCTTTCCCACTCAACGTTCTCAACGGGACAAAGATGCTAATTCCGGAAAACGCCATCTCTGAAGACATATCCATCAACGTGGTTGTACCCAAATTTGCAAAAGTCGATGAAACCGAAAATAATGTCGATTTAGGTGAAAATATTGTTGCGGGCGCTACTTTCGAGGTCAAAGTAGATGGTGAAGTAGTAAGTCCTTACTATTTTGATGAGCCACTTGAAATAAGTATTCCTTTCAAGCAGGGACTCCTCGATAAATTTGGATTGCAACCTGAAGACCTGGGTATGTTTTTCGTAAAGGAATCGGGAGATTTCGATCTAAGTGATCCTGGTATTACCGATATTGTCGTTGACCCAAAGACTAATAAAATTACAGGAAAAGTCGCCCACTTTTCAACTATAGTTGTCGCACCAAAAGATGGGGTGGAGACAAACGTTGAAGGTACTGGAAATGTTGCTCCGGAAACCTTAACGCTTTCGCAAAATGTACCGAATCCGTTCAATCCCACAACGATGATTTCGTTCCGTCTTCAGGCGGCCTCGAAAGCGACACTAACAATTTACAATATGCTTGGACAGGAAGTAAAAACACTTATCAACACCAACATGAGCCCTGGAAATTATTCGGTTGTCTGGGACGCGACAGACAATTCCGGAAACATGGTAACGAGCGGTGTTTATATTTATCGACTCAAAGCTGGAGAATTTATCCGTTCAAGAAAACTAATGCTTATGAAATAGTTTGTTCTTCCCCTTTCTCTCTGCAATTCACTTATGCAAGTATCTTCATAACAGGGCGGCGTTTTTCGTCGCCCTGTTTATTATCCGCGATTTAAATCACGTTATTCCGACCGAATATATTATACGGAGAGTGGATATATGTTAATATGTTATCTTTAATGTTTTTCAATACTCAATTCTCGCAACGATACTCCATGTGGATAATTCTGGTAAGCAAATATTTACACTATATTAAAAATATTATTGATATTTATCCGAAAAATGGTCGCAAGCAGCATAATCGTGATTTCATAATACTGCCCTCGTTTTATCCTATTCTTCATTATGATCGATACCAGTTTTCGAATTGTAATTCATATCAAGGTATATCCCGATATACTCATGACTGGGTGTTTGTCATATCGGATACACGCCGCCGACTATCATTTATCACCCGTAAGACAAGCCACATAAAATAAAAGAAGAGAAACAGTCCGAGAGGATACATAATAATGGCAATCTCATGCGCAATTCCGCCCGAAACCACACGAGGATCTCCTGTCGACATGGAACGTGTTATGAACAATGCCCGGATCGTTTGAATAAACATGTGTAAAAACCCAAAGAGTGGCATGATCCCTGCAACAACTGGGATACTGTTAATAGTTTTCGTAAGACCACCATCAAACCTCGCATGTCTCTTTCTGAAAAGTTCTATGAAACATTTCACAGTCAGCCCAGCGGCAATAAGTCCCGCCAAAAGTATGATCGGCGACCCGGCAATGTTAATTATCAGTGACGTCATAGGACATTCCTTTCAATGGAGTATCCAAAAATGAAACTATTTCTTATTTTCAGGAACCTAATACACCTTGTTCACTCTGAAGCGATTATAAAGAATTCTGAGTATCACCCACGCATAGAAGAAAATGACGAACAGCGTGCCGCATACTTTAACCACAACTATATTGGGAATGAATAACGATATGAATTCTTTCGCATTGCCTTGACTGCTTATTGTGAAAAATACTTTATATACCGAATAAAACGCGGTTAATGGTAAAATGCCGGAAAGCAGGAGAATACTATCGATTGATGTTCCGAGGCTGCCGGGAATCTCTGTCCTTCTTTTACGGAATAAGAGCACGGCATTGATGATTATGACTAAGGTTGTGAGGATCGCTGTTGCGACAATAATACTAATCGTGGTATGATCAAATTGCCATTCCATGATAATATCCACCTCATTCCGTGAAGTTAATGTGGTTGGAACTTGAATTTCAGTATACAATACTTTCTGTGCTAATATATATAGTATTACCAAATAAACGTTACTTATATTCAATGGGATGAATTTAATATCTGCTCAATGTAAGAAATTTGGGGTTATATGAAGATATCAGAGTTTATTGGATTTAATACCACACCAATTTACATGAGAGTAGTAAAGAATTAAACCATCTCTTAATTCAGGGGATAAAGTGGTCCACATTGTTCTGCTGACGGAGTACAATCATGAGGATTATATTTTACAGAAAAAACTTTTCGATTTATGACATACCAGTGCAATATTGATGTAAATGAACATCACATCGCCAAATCCCCGGATTATATTATATAGAGCTGGCGGGCGCCTCTCGACTCCTCCTCAGCTATAATACCACTTTGGAGCTTATCACACAGGTGCCTGATCACATTCATCTGTATTATCTTGCACATCTCCATTTCTTCGCTGAACAGCCCGAAAAGCTCATCCCTGCCAAACGACAAAACCGTGGTGCTGGTAACCGCTATGACAGAGGCAGCCCGCGCCTTGCCCGTGAACAGTCCCATATCACCGATAACACCCGATGGTGTAATTGCAGGCGACTCGCCGCCATTGGCAAATATGAGCTTGACCTTCCCGCCGATCATCATCAGCAGTTCATTTGATTCTTCGCCGATTTGGAAGATATAGTCGTCTTCCTCGAATTTCTTCTTTTTGCACAGCGGAAGAAGTTTACCAAGCTGTTCGGTCGACAAACCAGCAAAAAAGGGAACTATCCTCAAACGTCCGGTCGTTTTATCGGGATCTATCAGAAGGGAGCGACGTTCGAGCCCGAGGCGCCTTTCAGTTTTTACAGATGACAGTTCCTGCCGGCGGTCAACTCCTGAACGATAATTTTGTTTTGACATTCTCTCCGTTTCCTTTCCTACAGTATTTCAAGAGACCGAATAAGGTGCATTAATTCTTCAATGATTTCATTGTCCTTCGTAATCTTATAGGCAACATAACGTATGGTGTTGGCCTGAATTTTCACCCGGAGTTCCATATATTGTCGAAACAGTTTACTCTAAATTCCTCATATCAAAATCATGAGGTTTTAAATGTCAATAGAATCTTGATTTAGAATTAATATTAAACTTTCACATTTTTTCAATAATATCCTAATTCAATTTGTAAAGGTTGGTTATTGTACTTTCACTATAAAGTATATATTTACAATTTGCTGTGATGAATGTCACAAGACATTTTGCTTTTCCATTCTTCAAGCGAAGAAAAGCCGGTCAGCTTTTCAAGCAAGAGAGCAGCAGTACTCGTTATTTCGAAAATTTTGAAACACCCGGATTTAAATTTAATGGTGGAGCAAATTGAACGATTTGCGAACCATTAAAATAACAATAATTTGCCCATTACTTACATAACAAATACGGAGGCAACAAACATATACCATTTAATCAACTTAACTTATTGATTATTTTTATCATAGTTTGGAATGCAATATTCGGGCGTGCTTGCTGGTTTATTGTTCCCGTTATGTAAATATTCATATCGGGAATATAAAAAGCTACTGATCCAGTAGAACCACAATGGCCTATCATATCAGGGACGGGCTTAAATGGTGAAAGAAGGCGGGGCATATAGAATTTTTGTATCCCAATACCATATTTAAAGGGGAAAATAATATTGTTCCACTGATACAATTCTTTTAATCTTTCTTTTGGAAAAAAATGACCGTTGAAGAATGCTTTTACAAATGTCATTTGATCCTTTGCAGTAGAAATAATATCATTTTGTGTAGAATTGAGGTAAAGCGGGATATTTATTACTTCCGATTTATAACGGATAGGAACAAAGATTTCGTTATTTGTATCTACACACACATACGTTTTAGTGAGGTTCAGTTCTTTAAATAGATTATTCAGGATATTATTTATAGGCTCTCCCGTAATGTTTTGTATGATAACGCTTAAAATCTGATGGTTTGTATCGATATATTTAGCTTTTCCTTCTTTCCCGGGAGGGAAATGTGTGTTCATTCTTTTCACTTCATGAATCAATTTATCAAAAGGCCAGGGTTGGTCACTGCTTGCTTCAAGCTCAGCCATTGCCTTTTTGCCATTAGCCTGTTTATCAATCAGATAACAAGGTAGTCCAGAGGTTTGAGACATTAAATGGGCAATGGAAAGATCATGAGAATAATCCTTGCCTTTATATGTATGTAATTCCCTAACCACTTCTTCTTGAAGATATTTTGATATTTTATCATGCAAATCTAACCTGTTTGTTGTGTATAGTTTTAGAATAATTGAAGAAATAAAAAGCTTATTTACGCTCGCGATATAGTATTGGCTATCTTTATTAATATTACCAGATGCGCTGATTAAATCAATGCTGTTATCATCATTTGAAACATAAAAAACAGCACCGTAAATATATTTTTTTGAAGTAGTATTACCAACTAGCTGTTCTAAATATGATTGATTCAGTTTTTCTTTCATCACCGGAATCGTCCCCTCTCTATGGAAACTGCAACCTATCTGCACCCAAAATAAAAAAAGAACATAACCAGAATAAGCTAAGTCCATGTATTTTTTGATGGAGCAAAGTGAACGATTTGCGAACCATTAGATTCGAGATTTTAAAATTATATGGCTTTAAGAATTAAGCTATGCTGAAATTTGTTTTTAAGAATAGCATAATGAAATTCACACTCCAATTCATTGTATTCCAACATCCTCATATTGAAACACTTCTTCTACCGTCACTCTAAAAGCTCGTGCAATCCGGAAGGCAAGAGCGAGAGACGGCACGTATTTCCTCGCCTCGAGCGCTATGATGGTCTGACGGGTAACACCTACACGGTTGGCAAGCTCTCCCTGTGTCATTTCATTGTTATCGAAACGAAACCGCCGTATTTTATTTTTCAACTCAGGCTTTTTCATGCTATTTCCCCTGGCGGTAAAGGATAACCCTTGTGATCGTATCGGCTGTAAAAATCACCATAAATGCGCCAAATACAAAAAGAGGTAGGATGCTGGTGCCTAATGAAATTGAACAGTATCCCATGTAATGTAACCATACCCATGTACACATGATTCCCCCAACATAGAAAAACCAGAAAACTCCAAAACCACACAATCGTGCCGACTTTTGAATCTTTAGGTCACGTTCATCCATGTCCGGCCCGAATAAGATAACATCAGTAAAATTTTGATCTTCGGTGACAAGCCTGGATTCTTTCTGCATTTTAAAATACAGGAAGAGAATAAAAGCTAACATTACAACCACTGTTACAATTACAAAAACCAATAAGACATTTACTTGATTTGCAATTGTACCGGTAATTTTTGTCCATATCCATATTCCGAAGAAAATGCTGATGTAAGCCGTCCAGAACAAAAGATATTTATACAATCCATGTTTTTGCCGGATCATTGTGCCTTGTTCATCAATTACCACTCCGGTTTTTTTGAACATGATCGGGCCAAACGCACACAGAGCTAATACGGCAAAAGCTGAAGTGGCAACCTGAGCACTCATGAAAACATCGAATTTTATCCTCAGAAACAGGAATAGTATGAGATACAATACAACGGCAAAAAAAAGGATAGCCAAGTCGAACCATGCAATTTTTTCATATCGATTCATGATTACCTCCTTTTATATTGAGCAATATAGAAAGCATGTATGGTTAACATTACACAATGTAATAAATAGTATTCATTATGTCAAGCAATATTTACATCAACTTCTAAAAAAATACCTTGCATAGAATTTATATCATACAAATATACAATAATAAAAAATGTTGGGCTTAAATTTAGATATAAATGATGGAGCAGATTGAACGATTTGCAAACCATTAGATTCGAGATATCATCATAAATAAAACGGCCTCAATGAAATATCGAAGCCGTTCAAGTGATTTAATTATTAAACAATAATGCTTTTTAGTTAAAGTAAGAAAGCCCGGTGAAGTTGAGATTAAGCTGGTAATATCCCATGCTGCTCCGACGTACTTTTTTTCCATCTTTTTCAATATCTGTTTCAAACTCAACCTTAACGGTTTGTTTCCCCGTTCTACTTAATCCCTCTCTACTGACCTGGGCAATGTAGGAGATTTGTGCCTTATTCTTTCCCGTCTCGAAATATTTTTGTAATGAAATTATTTGAACTTCCTTGCCGTTAATCCATACGTTTATATCTTCAGGTTCAAGATCAAATGTCTCGCCCTCGACCTGGAACTCATCATTATTAATTGTGATAGGATATTTTGGAATGTTTTCAAGCAATTCAGTAATATTTGTGTTTTGAGTAAAAGGAAGTACCATTGGCCGGAAGGATATAAAATATGTATTTGGCCCGCCATTATTCGGCCACACATTCAAATTATAGACCTCACCAGTTCCAACCGTGAAATCAAGACGCTGTTCGGAATCCATAATTATATGCCACGCCCAGACCTCCAGAGTGCTTATTCCATAGCTCCCGGCAAAGCAAATAACAGAATTGTACGTCCGTTCAGGAACCTCGATATCATAATTGCCCGAGGAGTCGCATTTTATAGCTGTTCCCGATATAAAAGCTTCGGGACTGATTGATACAATACCTTCAAAAGGCTTGCCGTCGTAATCGCTGACATGACCGAATAAGCGTTGATAACGGCATTTTATTTCCTGTGTTATTTCGTCATCCGCTGATTTGACAGTTACAATAATTCGGTCAGGATTTTCCGTTAAATATTCAACAGGACATTCGAGCGAGAAAAAATTTCCATTAAACTGAGCTGAAAAAGACTTTTTCGCTTGACCTTTTATTAAATCAAAATCGCCGACATATATTTTTTCGCCACTTTTCGAGTAAACCGCTGCATGTACCTGGAATGAATCCCCCGGCGTTTTACCGTAAATTTGCAGCGATGACTGAAACTGGAAATTCTGGTTAAAGATTTCCATCTTTACAGAATCCTGCGGAACATTATACCAATAAGCCCGTATGCCATTGCCGCCCGAAGATTCGTTAAATGGATACTCATTCTGGGCAAAGCATAACGTTGAGTAAAACAGAGTAATGAGTGTAATAGAAAGAATTACAATTTTCATTATGCTCTCCTTAATCGTGAAGGTTTTCCGGTATGTATATGTGACGTAATACATCGTTAATTTATTTCAAAAAAAAAGACTCGGCCAATTAAGGCTAAGTCTTTAAAAAATTATGGTGGAGCAGATCGGGATCGAACCGACAGCCTCATCCGTGCGCGGGATGCGCTAATTGCCTATTTATCATTATCACAAACTATTGATATTCAACATAATACTGCATGTCTGCTGATTTTGTACTTTTTAAAAGTAATGTCAAGAATTAATATGAATGCTGACACAAACAGACACATATTCAAAAAGGATGATATACGACTTTTGGGTTGGGTTCTAAAATTGTATTGACGAGATGCATTGACAATAAGTCTTTTTGTAATTGATAAATAACTTGCATTTAATTATGATGTAATTAATTCTTAGCCGATTAAACACAAGAAAAATTTGGATGAAATTAATTAGATATGAAGAAGATTTCATTATTTGTTGCTTGTATTCTCTTCACTTGCTTGGGTGTTGCGGCGGGTGATGATTTTAAAGCTATTTACATTTCCGATTCTGTCAATGTTGACGGAATCCTGAATGACGAAGCCTGGACGTTAGCCACTCCCATTTCAGAATTTACACAGTTTGAGCCTGTTTATAATGCTCCTTCTCGATACAACACTTCTGTGAAAGTTCTGTACAATGACAGAATGATTTATTTCGCTTTTACCTGCTCTGATCCGGAAATCGAAAAAATTACAGCAAAAATTACCAAGCGTGACGACAATCTCCCCAGAGATGATGGCGTTGTTGTCTTTCTCGATACATTTCATGATAGAAGCAATTCGTATTTTTTCGCTGTGAATCCTATTGGAACTCAGAGTGACGGGCGTTTTTCTGACAACGGCAGAACATCTGATGTTGAATGGGATACAAGCTGGGAGTCCGGGGCAAAAATTGGCCCCACCGGCTGGACAGCAGAATTTGGGATA
>JABHYP010000524.1 GCA_018656855.1 Candidatus Latescibacterota bacterium
ATAACCAGGCTGACACCGAACTGCTTTCCTACCGGCACAACACGTTCGAACAACAGCTCTACATTCGTAGGCGAAGCATCGGTGGCAATATCATAATCTTCAGGCTTGATACCCATGATCATATCACGTACCGCGCCTCCGGCAAAATAAGCCTTGAATCCGGCTTCCCTGAGACGTTTTATGATTAACAGAGCGTTTTTTTCAACCGCATCGGACATTTGTTCAACCGGCTTTTTAAAATTTTCAGTTTAATTCTAAAAGTATAGTATGGTGATAATATATAACAATATCAAAAAATTTATAAATATTATTGGATATGAAAAATTAGCCTGTAAAGTATTTCTTTATACTTCTTCAATTCATTTCGCAAAAATTTCCCTACAAAACAGACTATTGACATAATTCCTCATATACATATATTGAAAACATTCTATTGTGAGGTTACGAAAGATTGCCTGAAATTCTATGAAATCAAAACTTACTTAAAATAAGTGTCGTCTGCTGAACGGTTTCACAGAGTCAAGATGCCGGTAATAATTATTCTGGCTTCAGCATCGCCCGACTTCCGGTGGGGTGACTTATTGAGAGAGAGAATGTGGTTACTCAGATGACTCTATATCTGCACTTTGAAAGCGAATGGGTATAGTTAGACGAAGAAGTTGGTGTTGTTGAAGTGGTATGGGTTGAAATCGAAGAACAACAGCAAACTGACTAACTCTGGATATGGTAAAAAGAGTTGGTTCAGGTCAATTCTGAAGACATGCAACAACTAATCTTATGGTTTATAATCTAAATATTTAAGTTTTATAGATTAACCAAAATAAATCCAATCATAATATAAAAGAGCCTAAAATATATGAAAAAATTTCTAATTTATCTACTTTTTGTTCTACTATTCATTGATTGTGACTTACAAACCGGTAATGAACCACAATATGTGGATACTAATGTTCCTTTGTATGAAAGTCCACTCTCATATCCCGATTTTATTACTAAAAACGAAGATTATTTTATAACTCGTATCAGTGATGTGCCCGAAATAACGGCTGAAACTTATAAGCTTACAGTAAAAGGAATTGACGAAACGGAATTATCTTTTTCTTTGAATGATTTGTTGAAATTAGAGATGGTTGAATTTCCTCTGACAATTGAATGCATAGGCAATCCTGAAAACGGCTCACTTTTGGGTACAGCCTATTGGAAGGGCTTGAATATTTATAATTTTCTAACCAGTCTTGGAATGACAGATTCGGCAGGTGGAGTTAAGTATGTTGCTGCTGACGGTTATTTTGCATCTCACACACTCGACCAAATAAAAAATAATAATGTGATTGGCGCCCTTTTCATGAATGATGAACCTATTCCACCTATACACGGTTTTCCTCTTAGGATAATTAATCCTGGATATTATGGTGTTAAGCAGCCTGCATGGGTTACTTCATTTGAAATCATTCCGAGTGAGGATATAGGTTCCAGCTCCAATGATTATTGGGCCCTTTATGATTGGATTGTTTCCCCGCCTATGGACGCCGACTGTAAAATATTTTTTCCTAATAACAATACACAAGTTCAGATTGGTGATAGCCTTGCAGTTGGCGGCGCAGCTTATGGTTCCACTCGTATAACTAAAGTTGAAATCTCGATAGATTCAGGCCAAAGCTGGCAAGATACGGATATAGTAAAATCGATGGATGCTGATAATGTATGGATTTTCTGGTATAAGAGTCTGATTTTCTCCGTTGAAGATACATATACAATATTAGCCCGTGCTACTGATATTTATGGTAATGTACAACACCGGCATGATAGCTCCACGTTTGATGGAAATTCTAAAGTACCATATGTTAGGATTGTTGTAAAAAAGTGAAAATAATTTTATTATATTGGAGACAGAAAAATAGGACAAATCCAATAGCAGGTTATAAAGTTTTGCACGTATATTTCGAAATATTATTGGATTCTTATATCGTTCATTTTGCTTCACTTCACACCGGTTTGGTGACTAACACAACAATTGGCACAATGAGGGGGCAGGGCAAATGGGCGCACAGAGACGAGGACGAAGTTGTTGGTGAAATGATTATATAGGAGGAGTATATTATGATGGAGGTGAAAGGCGAAGCCGTACTTTCTATACCGATATTTATTCTCAAAAAGCTTGGAAGTAAAGAGTACAATCGATGGTTAAGTTCTCTCTCACCAGAAGCAAAGAAAGTATATAGTAAACCAATCAATAAAAGTGATTGGTTCCCAATTAAAGATATAATGATTGAGCCAACAAAAAAATGCTGTGAGCTGTTTTTTAATAACAGCAAGAGAGGTGCATGGAAATGCGGACGATACAGCGCAGAATATGGCTTAAAAGGGATTTATAAGGTGCTGGTAAAATTAGCGACTCCACAGATATTAATAAAAAAAGCAAGTTCAATTATTACATCATATTATAAACCCAGTGATGTTGAAGTACCGGAAAGCGGCAAGAACTATGCCATTGTTCGTATCACTGATTTCGCGGACATGGACAAAACAATTGAATATCGGATAGGCGGATGGATGGAACGAGCTACTGAAATCTGTGGTTGCAGAAATGTAACGGTTACTATAAATAGTTCTTTAACGGAAAATGACCCTTATACAGAATATAAAGTATCCTGGAAAACGAAACTTTAATTAGAGAAAATACTATTGATTATGAAATCATATTAGATAAAGGTGATCCTTTACATAGCGAACGGATATGCCTTGCCCGATACAAGAGCAAGGATAAAATCCGGCAGGTATTCAATGAGGGTGATTACTGCCGACTGAACTGCCTGAACCCGACATATGCGGACAGGAATGAGTATGTGCCGGTGGAGGAAGCGGCGACAGGTGAACCGCAGACCGTTAGGCTTATAAAAAGTATGGCAACTTATCTTTCGAAAAGAGAATAAACATGAAGTCTAAAAAATCGAAGTCGATTAAATCCACATTGATTGCTCCCTGCGGAATGAACTGCCGACTTTGTAGCGCCTATATCAGAGAAAAGAAGGCATGCCCCGGTTGCTATGAAAATGACGACAATAAGTCCAAATCCAGAGCTTGGTGTCGTATAAAAAAATGTGAGATGATAGAAAGTGGCAAATCTAAATATTGTTTTCAATGTGAACAATTCCCCTGTACAAAAATGAACCATTTAGACAAGCGCTACAGAACAAAATATGGGATGAGTATGATTGATAATCTTGAAAACATAAAGCACTCCGGTATAAGAAATTTCATCAAACAAGAAAAAGAAAGATGGGCATGTTCAAAATGTGGCGAAATAATTTGTGTTCATAAGGAAAACTGCATTTTTTGCGGCTACAAGTGGCATTAAATTTTCAGAGACAATTAGATTGCCCAACATACACTTGAACAGGGGGGGCAGGATAGGTCTGATTACAACCAGCTACTAATACGTATTGAGAGGGGTATTGAAGAAAGAAAGGTTCAATATAATGTCAGAATGGGAATTTATTGGACAATTGATTCAACTACAGGAGAGGTTACAGGGTATTGTCCGTCATGTACTCCAAAAGGTAACTATATTCCCTTACAACGAGAAACACATAGGGCCAGCCAAAATGGCTTCTACGGATATCGATGTCCCAGTTGTACTTACTATCGCCAGCTATTGACTCAAGAAGATAATAATATTAAGCTTAGTCTTAAATGACTATTCCTCAATCCACTCCCGCAACGATCCATTCGATTGCCTCTGACATATTCCCAAACGTCTCACAGTCAACGATCTCCCTGAGGGATAATATATTCCCATGCCTTTGTTAAAGTGCCGTAGAAGCGATGAATAGCCCTGCTTCAAAGTAGCACCACAGTAGTACCGTACAAATGTGACAAATAAAAAACCACTCGCGATAT
>JABHYP010000525.1 GCA_018656855.1 Candidatus Latescibacterota bacterium
GATGGATATCTCGGCGAGCCGTTTCGTGTTTGCGCTGGTTTTCCCCCCCACGACAACAGTGGCATCGGTAATTTTGGCGAGTTTGCGGACATCTTCCTGGCGCCGTTCCGTTGATGAGCACACAGTACCCGCAATGTAACACTCCTCCGAAGAGTTGCAGATTTCTTCCGCGATTTCCTGATATTTTGAGTCGTTGAATGTTGTTTGTGAAATAACACATACTTTTTCCATAGGCGGAAGGCTGCGGGCTTCCTCGATGTTTTCCACAACCATACCTGTGTTGCCGGTATAGCTGAGAAGCGCATCCATCTCTGCGTGCCCTCTGTCACCGACTATAACAATCGAATAGCCGCGGGAATGATATTTCTTGATAATACCCTGGCTGCGTAAAACATTGGGACATGTGGCGTCAACGACACTCGCTCCGATTTCCCGCAATTGTCCGCGTTTTTCGAGAGTGATACCATGAGCGCGGATAACAACCGTTTCTCCTTTAAGTTTTTCGCCGATAGTATCGGTAACATAGACATTCCTCGACTCCAGCATCTCAAGAGCATGGGGGTTATGGATTAGCGGACCGAGGGTATACGTTATTCTGTTTCCGCGCGATGCTTCAATAACCGTATCCATTGCTCTGCGGACTCCCATGCAAAATCCAGCACTTTTTGCAACAGTAACTCTCATAGTAAGATAAGTTTCAGGTTTCAGGTTCCAAGAAAGAAGCAGTCATGGAAATTAATATGAAATACAGAGATAGTTGAATATTTTTCTTATCAGCGTATATTCACCGCATCCAAGCTTAACCGTAATCTATTTTAATTAAAGATTAACCGCCTGAAAGTGCAATACATTCAACCTCAACCCTTGCGCCTTTCGGCAGGCTGGCAACCTGGACAGTTGCACGCGCCGGCGGTATCGAACCGCCAAAAAAGGAGCCGTATACAGCGTTGATACTCCCGAAATCATTCATATCCGTCACAAAAATGGTAGTCTTCACCACTCTCTCAAGCGAGCTTCCTGCAGCCTCAAGCACCGCTTTCAGATTTTCCATAACGAGCGTAGTTTCAGCTTCAATGCTGTCGGACAAAAGCTCTCCGGTTTTCGGATCAAGAGCTATCTGGCCGGAACAGAAAATAAAATCACCTGTCTTTACCGCCTGAGAATACGGACCTACAGGTTCAGGCGCCTTCGATGTTTTTATATCACGTTTTTCCATCATGCTCTTCTCCTTCATTCAATAATTTTTGGTACGACGAAATGGCCGCTGTCGTGTTCCGGGGCATTTGCAAGTGCGATCTCCTGGCCGGTTGTTCCTTTTTCCTTATCCTCGCGCATAACATTCTGTACCGGCAGGATGTGCGTAAGCGGCTCGACATTCTCCGTATCAAGCTCCGAAAGCTTATCGAAATAACCTAGAATGTTATTTAAAACGCCTGTCAGTTCTTCTTTTTCCTCTTCACTGAAGTAGAGCCGGGCAAGATCGGCTATTTTATCAACTTCTTTTTTTGATACACTCATAGTCTCTCCTTATCTATCTGCTGGTTCTTCTACTATTCAAAACTGAAAGTGATTTGTGAATATTTGTCTGTTATATATCTTAATATATTAATCTGTTATATGAAATATATCCTGAATAATGTCCCCGTTTCGATTCTTTATGCAGGCACCAGTTTCCCGAATTTTGCCCGAATTTTTTTCGTTTGCGTGCCGAAATGAATTGTAAGCGTGAGCTTATCGCCTGAACCGGAATACCCCGCAACTCGTCCGCGCCCAAACACAGGATGGCGGACAAACGCGCCTATTTCAAACGGGGCATCGCCATAATCGGGACCCTCCTGCGAATAATCCTCAAACTCCATAGGGCGCCTTACAGGCTGGTTTTTTAACGTGTTGGACAACTTGTAAGTTGTATTTATTTCTTCAAACTCCAGCCCATCATCGGGCAGTTCATTGACAAACATAGACGCGCCTCCGCTGGAAAACCCTCCGAACCGCATACGGTTTTCAGCGTAGCTGATGTGAAGACGCTCTTCAGCCCTCGTCATGCCGACATAAAACAGCCTTCGCTCCTCCTCAAGTTCAGCATCGCTGTCGAAGGATTTGGGCAGAGGGAAAAGCCCCTTTTCAACACCCGCAATATACACTGATGGGAACTCAAGACCCTTGGCAGAATGTAAAGTCATGAGTGTCACACATCCCTCATCCTCATCCCACATATCCACATCCGTCATCAGGGAAATCTCGCCGAGGAAAGATGAAAGGTCATCCTCTTCGGTTATGTTTTCAAATTCTCCCATGGCCGTTATAAGCTCGTTCACATTGTTTGTTCGATCCTCGAAAGTATCCGGGTATTCCTCTATAAGGTAATCCTTATATCGTGTCTTTTCCACGAGGGCATGTCCGATTTCATCAAGTCCGGTTTTGCCCCTCATTTCCGAGATTGACTGGAGAATTTCACTGAATTTTTTCAACTTCTTCAATATGGCGCCGGAAGAAATTACTTCCTCGACTCTTGCTGCGGCTTCAACGATGCTTATTCCTTTTTCAGATGCAAATTTTTCGAGCTTCTCTATTGTTTTGGCACCGATTCCCCTTTTGGGGACGCTGACAGCTCTGGTAAAACTGACCGTGTCATCCGGATTAACAATGATTTTTAAGTAGGCGAGAATGTCTTTGATTTCCTTGCGCTGGTAAAATCTCACACCTCCGACAATCATATACTTTATTCCGCGTCGGCGGAGCACATCCTCAAACGAACGGGACTGAGCGTTTGTGCGATACAGAACAATAAAATCCTTCGGTGAATATACATGCTCTTTCATTTCCTGTTCAACGGAATCGACAACTCGCGCAGCTTCATCACGGTCGTCCAGGCATTCGAGGATTTTTACAGGGGCGCCGTGGGAACGCTCTGTCCAGAGCTTCTTTACAAAACGGTTTTCGTTGTGAGCTACAACTGCATTTGCGGCTTTTAGAATAATTCCCGTGGAACGGTAATTCTGTTCGAGACGGAATGTTGCGGCTTTTGTAAAATCGGTTTCAAATTCGAGTATATTGCGGACGTTTGCACCGCGCCAGCTGTAAATGGACTGGTCATCGTCACCCACCACTGTAACATTTCCGGAACCGCCGCTGAGCATTTTCATTAAAAGGTACTGGGTGTGGTTCGTATCCTGGTATTCATCTACAAGTATGTGACTGAACCGTTTCTGCCACTCTTTCAGTGTGTCCGGGTGTTTCGTGAACATGTCCACGGGGCGGGCAAGCAGGTCGTCGAAATCAAAAGCAACCGCAGCTTTTAAAAGTTTTTCATATCGCAGATAAATATCCGTTATCAACCGTTTATTCGGCCCGGAAAGGAATGAATCGAACTCGTCAGGGGATACAAAATCGCTTTTAGCTTTCCCGATGATGTGAAGTAAATGGCCTGGAGTTAAATTATCCTGTTGACCGCCCATTTCTTTCAAGGCTTTTTTAACTATAGCAAGCTGGTCGTCACGGTCGTAGATCGTGAAATTTCGACTTAATCCCCACCGTTCTGCTTCCCTGCGAAGAATACGCACGCAGATGCTGTGGAACGTACCGATCCAGAGGCTCTGAACGGGAATATTCAGGAGCTTCTCAACACGCCCGGCCATTTCACGCGCCGCTCTGTTTGTAAATGTTACCGCAAGAATCCGCCAAGGTTTAATGCCGCGGGAGACGAGATATGCGATTTTGTGGGTTAATACCCGTGTTTTACCGCTTCCCGCCCCTGCAAGTACAAGCGTTGGTCCCTTTAAATGCTCAACAGCATGGCGCTGGGGTTCGTTTAAAACCGATAAATCGATAGTTGATTTCAAGTTTCAAGTTTCAGGTTTCAGGTTTCAAGTTTATTGCTTACAATTCATTCATAGCCTTCGCCAGTGAAAGTTTTTACCGTAATTTTCTACTTTACGTGTTTTGCGAGAAATAATTTACTGCGCTGTAATCCTGCAACGCGCGATCAGCTCCACTCTGTCGCCTATCTCGACACGTTTTTCCTTGAGGGAGGATACCATGACAGCCGTTTCACCAGGCATAACATTTACAGACTCCAGTTCACCGAGAAGTTCACGGTATGCTGTGGTA
>JABHYP010000526.1 GCA_018656855.1 Candidatus Latescibacterota bacterium
AGTGTACAGGCAGGGCCTTGACAGAGATATTGGTATCATTGACGCCGGGAGCGTTTCATACCGTTACAGTTGGGATATAGCGGATTCAACCTCCGATTTTTCAGACTCGACATCGTTTGCTGAAAATGCGAATTTTAAAATCCTTCTTGGTTCAAAAAGCGATGAGCGCGATCCTTGCTTCTTACAGGATGGAAGCGGAATTGTCTATGTTTCTGACATGACCGGTGTTTTTAATGTATACAAGCTCGATTTAAACTCAAATAAAACGACACATTTAACCAATTTATACGGTGGTGCATTTTGCCCTTCCGTCAGTTCGGGCAGCGATATTTATTATGCCGGTTATAAAGCGAAGAATTACTCGATTTACCGGACGTCTTTAGGAAATGAACTTGGAAAATCCGAACTGACGGTAGAGGAGAGAAATTACCTTCAGCAGCCTGAGCGTTTTAAAATCGAGGATCATTTCGCTATTACTCCCTTTAACAAAAAGAGAATACTTAATGCTGTAGTTCCCATAGTGAATATCGGCCCGTCATTTATCGGGAGCAAATTCGGATTGAATGTTATTAATGTCGGAGCGGAAGCGTATGTTTCGGATTTACTCGGGCAGGACGTTTTTACCCTCGGTGGTAGCATAGGGAAAAATTTAAAGGAGACTGTTCCGCTTAACGACAGATTTGAGGTGTATTACCAGCGAAAATTGGTGCCTGTTACATCGAGTACTTACACCCATTCTCCCACCTTGTTCATGGGAGCTTCACGATCAGTTATCCACAATCATATAGGTGTTTCCGAGGGAGTTTCTGATTCTGTGTTTTTTGCCGATATCCCGTCTCTTGGATATCAAAATGTGCTCTGTAATCAGATTCGGGATAATAACATTGCCGGTAAGTACAGACATGAGTTCAGATTTTTTAATATCGGTATCAATGTGCCGCTTGCGCCGAGGCATTCGCTTACATTCGATGCCAGCTTTAGACAGTATTATGAAACGCTGAAACTGCGTTGGGAAGAAAATGACCTTTCAACTTATGTTGCAGGCGGAAAAAATATTACCGATGAAGTATTAGGCGCCGGCGCGAAGAGAGTTTTCAATTTCCCCTTTCATACGGACATGGAATATTATAGAAGCAGTGAATTTACAATGGATTACAGTTATTATAAAATGGAGCCGTCAGCGGACAGCTATCTTTCTCCGAGAGGCACTGCCATACTGGCACGATTCAGACATTCCCGGACAGTTCTTGCCGACTCACTAGTTGAACAGATCAATTTGTATATTCCGACAGGTATTTACAATGATGGCTCTTTTGAGTTAAGCACGTATGTACCAGATTCCTTTGCTGATGAATACAGACCGCTTAAAAGAAATAAGGATGTAAACGAATATATTCTGCTTGTTCAGAGAAACCAGGGGCTTCCATATTTGCGTCATGTCTTCGCAGGAACAGTATTTATGGGATATAAAGACATTAAGATAAAAGATTACTTGAAAGGAGAAGGAGATGGGTATAACTTTCCACTTAAGTACTATCTCGGAGGGCAGAATATTCTTTCAGGGTATCCCTATTTTTCCTTCTGGGGCACGAAATTCTTTTACAGCAGATTTGATTATATATTTCCCATACGCCACATCAGAAAAAACAGTATGGGCATCCACTTTCAGCGTCTCTACGGTTCCCTCTTTTTCGAGACCGGCAGAACCTGGAACTTTGACAGGATCACAATGGACAAGCTTCGCGAGGGAGAGCTAAAGAGTGATGTGGGTTTTGAACTACGACTGAATATGATTAGTTTTTACCGGCTTCAAACCCTTTTAACTGCGAAGATTGTTTGGCCGCTTGACGATATGGATGACTCTCCATACCGTAAGTATAGAGACGCACGCAGATTTTACTTTGGACTACAGATGTAATGCGCATAAAACTATTTATACTACATTTAATAATACTTTATGCCGGCTGCGGTTACTACAGCGTATCCGGTTCGTTGCCTGCACATATCAAGACTGCTGCAGTGCCGTTATTTCTGAATGAAACAACTGAAGCTGGTATGGTAGAAGAGGTTACGGATGAGGTTGAAAAAGCGATTATCGCTAACGGCAACATGAAAATCGTTGGTGAATTCCAGGCGGATGCGGTTGTCAACGGCTCTATAATCGATGTAATCGAGGAAGCAGATGTATACTCGAAAGATGAGGTTGCCGGTCAGTTCAAGATTCGTATTATAGCTCGTGTTGCTTTTTTCGACCGTGTAAAGAATCGCGCTATCTGGGAAGAGGAAAGCCTGGAGGGATGGGCACAGTATGATGCTTCGGAGTCTTCCGGAAGCGAAGAAAGCGTTTCGAGAGAAGAAGGTATAAATAAAGCGATCGAAATGCTTGCGAAAGAAATTATTGACAGAACGGTAACCGGCTGGTAATTCGATTCATTACTATTTTAAATAAAAACAAAGCCTGACAAATTATTGATTGTAAAAAAGTAGAACAGACATTCTTGTTTGTTCTACTATGATGATCAGACAGAAATGTCTGCCCTGCCAAATATATCAATTTATTTTATTTCACTACGAATACAGTTGGCAAAGATGAATTGTTATTTCTTCACAATACCACGGAATTTGCTTCGGAGCAGTTAACCAACTTTTTCATAATTCTTCAAAAAAGCTTGAATAACTGACTTTCCAAGATCGTTTTAGGACCGATTTTTTGATAAAGGCCAGCGCTTTGACTGAGAGAATTTGTAATACCCGATAAATTTCTATTAAAAAGCTGAAATGACGTGGCATTCTGGCGGGCCTGGCTGGAAATCCGTGAATGCGATAAACTATAAATACCTGTAGAGCTTAACTGTATACTTGCTCCCGGGAGGGTATTTACATTACTCTTCATAGCAGGATATGTTTTCTGGTAAAGGCTTGCGATACGGCGGATTTGATTATTAGAAGATTTGAAAAGCTCATCATTTCGCTTATAAGTTTCAATATCTCCTTTTTGTGCGGTTCGAGGTTTGTTTGGTTTTCTCAGAGAAAGACTGTTCGCAGTAGTGGGCTGACGAGAATATGGGCTGAGTGTTGTTGTCTCAGTTTTTCTTATTCTATTCTTACCAGGGCTTGAATTTAAGAAACTCCTCTGAGTCTGCTCACTTCTTCGGTAACGGTTTATCCCAAAGTTATCTCTTTGGCTTATTGGGGAAGATTTACTGTAATCTGTTATTGTAGGAGATGCCATGAAAAATCACCATCTTTTCCAAAAAATAATAATCAAAATTACTATTTTAAAATATAAATATCTTGTTGGTTAATGTCAAGATTATTTTCTTCTATTCACCTTCTTCTATCCCAACAGAATTGAAGTAAAATTTTTAAATAGTATGGGTTTAATACTATACTATATAAGAGCGAACCTTTTCCATACAACGGTTAGCCGTATCTGCATCAGGAGTTTTAAGCACCTGATAGAATACTCCGCCGGGGAGTTCATGTCGATGAAGTTTCTCACTGAATTCGGCAAAATCCACCATAACAACGAGTGGTATATCTCCCATACGTAGTTTCAGTTCATCAAGAACATCGAATGCAGGGGGAAATCCGGTGTCATCGCCGAGAAAAACCGCTTTTAATCCTGTTATGCTGCTTACTGCTTCGAGAAGATGTCTGCCGTTGCCATGGATGTGAAGCACGCCTCCATCGAAACATGAGAACATACGCTCGATATTTGCTCGCCCCCATGTTTCAAAGTAATCCACCGAAGTCATGTGAAAAGGATCCACGCTTTCGGAAATGACCTTTCCCGGTATCCACTGAACCATATTGCTGAATGTCCCGCCTCTGAACGTCGAAACGTATTCGAAAAATGTTTGCTGGACTTTAAGATTGAGGTCGAAGGCAAATTCAATAGCTCTTGTCACATTTTCAGGACACTCGATGATGCTCTCGTAGGTTTCGGTTGCTCCGACAAGTTCGAAAGAGAAATTGAGACCGTCAATCAGAATAAAATGGCTGATACCGAACTTATCGCTTGCATTTTCTGTAAAGACCTGCATCTGTCGAACAAATCGCTGAAACCACGGATGTGATTCTTCGAGTACGAGAGAATCGAATTCCGACCAGTCCGCGAGAATAGGGGAGACCATGGATGAAATCCAACCGTTGTCATGGTACATGAACTGGACATCGCCGCCCACAAGTCCGCCGTACAGCCCTTGGTCGAACTCGCTCAGATAGGCGCTGGGCATGAAGTCATCCTCAACTGCCATGCGCTCTTGTAATAGTCCCTCCCAGAAAGCGATTCGTTCATGAAGATCGGGACTTTCGCAATAACCCTCGGGATTTTTTTGATTATATTCTTTAAGAACAGTGCTCGGTATTTCAAATGATGCAAAAATTCTGTCCTGTAAACGGTGCTCGTACAGAAGGCGGAGGCGGTCAAGTGTTTCATCGAGATTATTTTTGTAATTAAGGTTATTCATGTACATCCCTTTTTTATGAAAGAATTTATTATTTGCTTGTTTTAGTAATAAAAAGTGAACAATTAATTCTTAAGATAATAATGTAATTTGGTATTGCAATGAATATAAAATAAAAGTAAAAATGTGTCATCGATAATATTGACTTGGAAGAAAAGTTATTGTATAGTTCATAGAATTAACTTCAATTCTGAAAATAACTAATAAAAGATGAGGTAACAGTATGGGATCGCGGCGAAAATTCATTAAAAATTCGACGTTTGCAGGTATAACAGGGATACTTGCGGCGGGGAAATCTCCTTCTTATGCTCAAAAC
>JABHYP010000527.1 GCA_018656855.1 Candidatus Latescibacterota bacterium
CGGAAGTATATAATATTTAACCGGTTATGCCATAAACCAGCAGGTCAATATCTGTCTTGAGATTTCAAGCATTACGGGCAAGTCTGAACCCGTTGTACCAGCCGTTCATGCGCGGCCAGCTGCAGAAGCAGGCCCGTGCCGCTGATCGGCACACTGAGGGCTCATTGAACCAGCTTCCGCCTCTTGTAATATGCATCTGGTGATAATAATGGAATATCAAATCTTCATCACGTTCAGTTATGTATTTCCCATAGCACATGTTTGTGTTCCAATTATCACCGCAGAATTCAAACACATTGCCATGCATGTCATAAAGCCCCCATGAATTAGGTTCTTTCAGGCCAACAGAGTGTGTTTTCCCGCTGCTGTTGCCAAGATACCATCCGGCTCTGTCAAGATCACTTTCTGAATTTCCGGTATAGAAATGTGTTGTAGTTCCTGCACGGCAAGCGTATTCCCATTCAGCTTCCGTTGGCATTCTAAATCCGTTTTTTGTAAAATCGCATTTTAAATAATTGGCACTCCCACGTTTAACGTTTTCATCATAACAGGAGTCAAGGTTGGCTGACTTACTGATTCTATTACAAAAAAGCATTATTTCATGGGGGCCGATATTCGTTACAGGGAGATTATCGCCTTTAAATGTGGAGCGGTTGTTGTCGGGACCAACTATTGTTCCATACTGCTTCTGCGTAACAGTTGTTTCGCCAATTTGAAAAGCTTTTATAGATTTCTTGAGAACCGGCTGTTCATCAGGGTAATATCTATTTACATTTTCCGGCTGTTTCGGATCAAACGTATATACATGCCCCATCAAAAAACTGCCTGCCGGTATGTTAACCATTTTTATACCATGTATGATTTCTATCCTGCTCATAATATCTGCTCCTGATTTGCATTTCACTTTTTATTTTTAATTATACTTAATTGACTATATTATCCCTGCATATAAGGAGTAATTTTTCTTTTTGATACCCATTGGATACTGCGCCAGAAAAGCTTTAAATAATTTGGATCTCTATATGCAAAATAGGTATGGCCTCCGGTTAGTCCTGCCACGAGTCCTTTGCCCTGCTCGATACACCATCCGCCATAATCATGACGTTTATCCCAGTGACCCGTAGTTTCAAAGAGAGGTGTAACATCTTTTCTGTAGACCTCCGCTCCAAAATTTTCGTCAAGGCCCAGATCAAAGTCGTTCATTCCTTTCGTAATAGGATGGTTCTGATTGAAATTGTGAACACGGACAGGCTGTAATGGTCCGTGAATGACACCCTTTACACCGAGGAAATCAATTAATTTCTGTCTGTTAAAGGCTGTAGCTATCATGCAATGGATGCTCAGGAATCCCATTCCGCGGTTATTAACATTGTCAATTATTGCATCCGCAAGATTTTCAGAGAGGAAATCATCGTTATCAGGCGCTTTTTCAAAGACTGGTCCGGGAACCCAGCCAGGCTGAGATCCGTCCCATCGTTCAATCATCAGAACGTCGGCATCTTCTATGAATTCGGGTGTCAAATAGCGGCTGTCATGGATTGAATAAAATTTCATCCCCATTCTTTCGCACATTCTGCGGAGAGGCGGCTCCTGCGCCATGAAATTATGAAGAACGTCGCCACCGAGAAAAACAGCTTTTGTTTCCCCCGGAGCTTTTGGTTTAACATCCTCCGGTAAAGCGGCATATCCTTCCGGTGTGATAACCGCAGCGGAGGCAATTGATGTCAGGCCGGCTTTCAATACAGTTCGCCGGGAAGTGGTTTTTTGTATCTTCATAAAAATCCCCTTTTCCAATTATTCAGTGTTTTTTTCTTAAGAACCTTTCTTTTATTTTTTCAAATATTAATTTTCGCCTCTAAAAAAACATTTCATCAGGAGTTATATTTCCAAATGCCTCATAATAGCTTTAAAAGATGCAATAATCAAGCAAGATCGATATTGCAATGTGTAGTTCGTTGACTAATTCTCATATTAGGATAAACACGGATCATTTTGAGATGCAATGTCATTAAAAAACGTTTGAATCGAATGAAAAAATCGATATGTTTCATTTGCAAATTTAAAAAAAGCTCGATAAATAATTATATTTGAATGTGAAATCGGAATATCGTTTAGTATGTTAACAAATCGGAAGGACTGCATTTTTTTGCGTGAAACAAGATTTGTAAATCCATAAAACACCATGGTGGAATATGTATTTTTTCTTAATTGTACTTGGAATCATGACTTTCGTCTATAGTTATGTCGGGTGGCGTATAATCGTCCCGCTCGGGCTAAGCCATCCCATGAATATACTTGCATCGATACTCATGCTTGTTCTTTTAGGATTACCATTCATATCCATACTGCTGCGAATATATGAATACCATAATTACTTCATCTATCTTCTTACATGGATTTCATACTTGAGCCTGGGTTTCGTGACACTCGTTTTTTTATTTCTGGTTGTCAGAGATCTCGGGCTGTTTACAGCAGTTATTATCTCAAAACTGTTCGCCATAGTACGAAGTTTTACCGAAACCGGGGCTTCGCCTCCGAATCTTCTTAATCCCGAACGGCATCTGTTCATCGTGCGTTCTCTCAACTTATTTATCCTGGGACTGACCGGCATCCTGACCGTATGGGGGATATACTCAGCATTGCACGGTCCGCGGATTGTCAATGTCACTATTCCCATTGAAAATCTCAATGACAACCTTGACGGATTTCGTATTGTCCAGATTACCGATATTCATGCAGGTTCAACTATCAGACGACCATACGTACAAAAAATTGTCGACATGGTAAATAGTCTCGATGGAGATGCCGTCGTATTTACCGGCGATGTAGCTGACGGAAAAGTTTCCACCATTAAAGAGTATGTTGCACCGCTCGCTGAACTCGCTGCGCCGTATGGAAAATTCTTTGTCACCGGCAACCATGAATACTATTCAGGAGTTGAGGACTGGATCGGGGAGATGCCGCGCCTCGGATTTGAAGTACTCCTCAATGAACATCGCATCATCAGTTATGGCGGGGGACGTGTTCTCCTGGCAGGTGTCACCGATTACGACGGTGGACAGTTCCTCGAAAGTCATGTATCCAATCCTGAAGCGTCACTCTCAGGGGCTCAACCGGGCGATGTTACAATACTGCTGACCCATCAACCTAGGAGTATTTTCAGGGCAGCGGCAGCAGGATTCGATCTCGTTATCTCCGGACACACACATGGCGGACAATATTTTCCATGGAACTTCTTCATAGGCCTTCAGCAGCCGTATACCGCAGGCCTCCACCGTCACGGAAAGACATTTATTTATGTGAGCCGCGGTTCAGGATACTGGGGGCCGCCGCTCCGCGGAGGGATTCCGTCTGAGATTACGGTTATAACTCTTAGAAAGCCATAAATTTGCATCTCGAACAATTTATAACCGTTATTAATAACTTTAAAGAGAATGAATGTAATAAGCTTGGTTTGGACTCTACTCTATATTGTACTTGTCTGACATAAAGAAAAAAGCTATTATCATTCATAAATAAGATTGAGTAAAAATGTAATCTTACATAATTTTGATATGGGGAATGTCGATTAAAAGCAGCCCGGACATAAAAAACGCTTCGTAGGATATCTCAACAATAATATAAAGCATAAAAAACCAGGGAGGTCTAAAATGAGCAAAATGCCCTCAAGACGTAGTTTTTTTGGCACTGCCGCAGCAAGCAGCGCTGCGATGGCAGCCTCATCTGTTCATGCGGCTCCGCGGAAAACGCCAACTGTCGAGCTTATGAAGGTCGGTGTTATTGCTGTCGGCGAATACAGTCACATGAACAGCCGGGGCGCTATTTGGGCGCCTGTCATTAATCCGACCGAACCACAACGCTGGCCGATGCGCACGACGAGAATGCTTATCACACACTGCTGGGACTCGCACCCGGAACGTTCCGCAGAGTTTGCAAAAAGGTATGGCTGCGAGGCGGTAAAGAACTATGATGACATGGTGGGTAACGTTGACGCTCTTATCACTGCTGGTATGTATGAATGTAAATGGTGGCCCAAACTTACAAAACCGTACCTTGAGGCGGGTATCCC
>JABHYP010000528.1 GCA_018656855.1 Candidatus Latescibacterota bacterium
CACATCAGACACCTCGGAGCTTATAAGCTATGCCCGGAAAGGTCTTAAAAATATTTATCGAAGCGGATACAGGTATAAAAAAGCGGGGGTTATGTTCAACGGCATGGTTTCGGAAGATTGGGTTCAACGAGATCTTTTTGACACAAGGGATAGAAAATCTGCTGTAAGACTTATGAGTACACTGGACAGTATAAACCGTACTATAGGTAAGGATTCAGTACAATATGCAACTGCCGGCCTCGGCAATACTCAAAAATGGAAAACAGTCCGGAAAAGAAAATCCCGGTCTTACACAACAAATTGGGAGCACCTCCTTGAAGTTTCATGATGTGTCAGTTCAGGAATGTGATTTGACAATAGTCGAAAATCTTAAGAAAACCCGAGTTACTCTTGAGTAATTATAAATTGAACTCAATAAAATAAATATCAAAAAATATGAAGGTTGGGTTTGCAGTAATTTATTTCATATCGGGTTTTCTAATCATGTTGAATCTCGTTGGCGCTTGTACCGTAAAAAGTTGCCCGGGGCTGATTTGCGATGGTCTGGGCATCAAAGCCCATATCTAAAGCACCTTTTTGAAATTTTTCATTTTGAAACCTCATTGATTTCGATGTTGTTTTTTTCCAGGGTTATGCCTGCCGCTTTGTAAAGTGCTATAATCGTAAGCTGGTAATTGACGGCGGCATTTACCTCATTTGCCCTTGCATTGGATAAATCCCGTTGGTTCAGGTGTACATTATAACTAGTGGAAAGGCCGTGCCTGAATTTACCCTCTTCAACTTCCAATGATTTTTCAGCAAGGTTGCGTGCCAATGCAATTGCCTGATAACTTTTATAGGCGGCACGCATGTCGCGAATGGATTTCCTCAAATCCAGGATGACCTGATTTTTTGTGTTCTCCAGAGCAAATTTACGCTGCTTATTTGAAAGCCTCGCCGAAGCATAATTGGTCTTGTCTTTACGAAACCCGATGGGCAGGTCAATGCTGAGTTTAACCATGCCATAAGAGTAGTCCTGATAACCGGTTGATCCCGCATTGTCCGTCTTCCCGTCATTGATACCCAGTGTGCCGGAAATATCAAGGGCGGGTAATTTCTGATTTTTGAAATAGACCAGATCTACTTGCGAGGATTGAACCGCGTAATCTGCTGTGAGATAATCTGTTCGATGGTTCAAGGTCGTTTTTTGCATCTCTTCTTCATCTACTGTGACGGCTTCAAATGATGGTGAATCCTTACAGATTACCGTACCAAATGTAGTCAGTCCACCGTAGATGTAGTTTAATAGATTATCGCGGTTGTTGTAAACGTCTCTTTCGGCTGAAATAACTTCACCTTCTCGTGACGCAACCTCGGCCTTGGACTGCAAAAGATCGAGACGGGGTGTACTGCCAAGACGGACCTTTTCCTCCATTTCGGCATTCAGTCTTTGAGCCAGAGTCAGCGATTGTTTCTGCACTTCAAGTAGTTCAAGGGAAGAATAATATTTCCAATAAAGAGATTTAGCCTCGGCTACAGTGTCGATAACTCTCTGTTTAAAGGAAAGTTCAACAATTTTTAGATTATACCCTGTAAGAGTGATATTCCTTTGATTTACCATTCGCCCACGATTTTTAAGTAGTGGCTGGGTAATAACCAGAGAAGTTGTAGTTTCATTTCCTCCGAACATGGTGCCGGCGGTCTCATTATCGTCATCAGTTACAGTCAGATTTACGGCTACGTTGGTGCCTGGTGAGAATCTCTTAGACACCGATGCTTGAAAAGTCGTCTGATTTAATTGGGATCCGGTCGCGGCATTGTCCGGTTCCTGTTTTAAGGTTGAACCTTCTACGACCAGATTTGGATCAAATACTGATTTCTCAACTATCAAGCTGTTTTGTTGAATTTCCGGTGAAATGCGTTCAATTTTAAGATTCAGATTGTTTTTCAAGGCGATATCAACCACTTCTTTCAGCCCAATTGAAATGGTTTCTTCTGCCTGCGTGATAGGTGATGATGCTATAACCAATGCAAAAAATAATAAACTTATGTTTTTTTTCATTATATCGTGCCTTCCTAATATAATACATATGGATGAAATGTAATATTTGTGAGATTCTGCTAACCAATAAACAGAGTTTTATAAAATATAAAGTTTTAATTACGGGTGATTTCTTTTTTATTCATATAAACCCAAAAGGGTCAAAATGCAATTTTTTAGAAAATTTCCTAATCGTAATCTATTGGGGATGCTGACTCATGTATGGATTTATTTATAATAATATATATTTGGATATGATTAAAATATGTATATAGTGTGCGAATTCTGGTGTTTTGTTTTCAGGTTATAAAGAAATTGCTGGAAGGCAAATGCTATAGTGACCTGTTTTTGGGGCAAATTCAATTCAGATATTGGCACATATGGGTAAGGTACACGACCATGCCTTTGCACCACTATAACAAAAAATATCCTGTTGATTTTATTGTATTTTAGTAATGAGTTGTTTGGAAGTATAACCGATGGCTAAGTAGAAATCTTCATATACAAGGCATAGAGGTTGATCAGGAGTGAAGGCATACAAGTAGTATGTCGAACTTCTGATCAACCGCTATAACGCAGTAGATGGAGACTTTTTACGACGCCATCAAATTTGAACAAGAATGAATATTATGCAAAGGTCTCAATGTATAACTTATAGTAATACCGTACGGTGGGGATTTCTTTCACCATTTAAAGTTTGAGATTCCCAATTTGAACTGGAATATATAACCACCTCTTTATATTGTTAGTAATTCGGCTATTCAGAAGACACCTTTAAATAGTATTTACTGTAAACATATGTTTCGTATTCTACAGGCCCTTCAAGGCATTCATGTAAAGCGTCATTAAGGGATACTCTTTCAGTATTATGTTTCCAGCGATTCCAGTCCCCGGCACTCTCCCAGGTACTGATAACAAGAACTTTGCGAGGATCGTCAGGATCAACCATTGTTTCTCCGGAAACATAGCCTTCCTGTTTCATTGCTTCTGACCGGATTTTTCTCAGTCGTTTGAAAATTTCAATTGAATTGCCTTTCTTGACATTTCTTTTAATGAAAACTTTAACCAGCATAATGGCCTCCTTTCATCATAAAAAAATTGTTGTGACAAATCCGAATTGAACTTCCGAGGAAAATAAATGCTCTGAAAGAAATGAAATTTAAATGTAAGTTTATTGTAGCAAAAAGTGTTTCTTTTGTCACTGTCTGTTTAATTTATATTTATTTTGGTGTTGTCACGGTGTTAAATTATTAAAAAGGGGTTCCACCTGTTAGCAATTTTACAAAGAAACCTTCTTAATTAAAGAAGAGGCTATATTATTTATATATTCTTCTTATTTGACTATGTAATCTTTGACGAGATCCTTGTTATATTGTTTGAAGCTATCAACATAAACCTGAGAGGAAAGCTCAAGTATCAATTTAGTCTCTTCAGATATTTCCTTTATAACTTTACCAGGCGAACCCATAACTACGGATCTGTCGGGTATTTCCTGACCTTCTGTTATAAGTGTATTGGCTCCCAGCATACAATATTTGCCTATTCGGGCTCCGTTTAGGATAACTGAATCCATTCCTATCAGACTATAATCTCCTATTTCACAACCGTGGAGCGTTACTTTGTGACCTATTGTAACGTTCTGTCCTATAGTCAATTTATTACCCGGGTCTGTATGGAGAATTGATCCGTCCTGGATATTGGAATTTTCACCAATGCGTATTAAATCAAAGTCTGCACGAACAACAGCATTAAACCAGATGCTCACATTATTTTCAATTATTACAGATCCTATAACTATTGCATTTTCAGCAATAAAATAATCTTTACCACGAATTTCAACTTTACGATTTCCAAGTTTGTATATCATTTTATCTCCGGTTTAGTATTTTTAGTTCCTTTCTAATTCTAAACGAAAGGGATTAATCAAAAGAGTATTATTAGAATTATTTTTAATTGGCGATAGCCGCCAAATTTATTCTTTTAGCTTTCATCATTGCTTCCATTTTTATCCAGATATCGTTAATTATTTTTATCAGTTGGCTGATATCAAGGATTCTGAGCCTGATAAAAAATTAGCCGGTAGCTTTTTGAATATCTTAATCGGCATTGGCGAGCTTGTATTGAATCTTTTCATATATAACATGGATGACCAAAAATATCCTGACTTCGAATATCAATCTAATGAGAGATTATCTGAAAATATAGATTATTTTGATAATTACATGAATCCAAAATGGAAGAGAATATAGATGATAGATTTATTTAGAGTTCTAAAAATAACGATGGTTTTCCTTTCCATAGTAGCTGTGTGGCGCTCAAGACAAAAGTTTTATGACAGTTGATACAGGTGGTTATACTTCTATTATAAAGGATTTGGCATTTAGTTCAGATGGTGCCCGTTCATTTCACAGGAAATATCATCCCAGGATTTCGGGAATTGAAGTTCAAGGGGATTGTCCCCATGCCATGTCTTTGTTGGAACAACCGGTTTTTCTCCAGCCATTGTTAAAATCTCCTTATTTTTGCAGTGCTCCTTCATG
>JABHYP010000529.1 GCA_018656855.1 Candidatus Latescibacterota bacterium
CATTGTTATTTGGTGGAATTACGGGGCTTATTATTGGCAGATGGCATTACAGAATTAGAAAGTTAAATCAGCAGCTTAATCAACGAGTAATAAAGTTAGAAAGTTTTTTACCTATATGTTCAAATTGCAAAAGAATACGCAGTATAAACGACCACTTCTTTTCCATCCAGGTAATATCCTTCTTCAAAATCAGCCATCCTGCCAGATTTGATGATCCGGGCATCGTCCGCCCTGTATTTTTCAGCCAACTCCTGCGGAAAAAAATCCAAGTCCGTCTTTCCTGCAACCTCAGCGGGCTGAATGCGCAAATCTTCTGCAAGGTTGGCATTACATGATATGTATACCGAGTTAATGTCCTTATAAAAGATTTTTTGCGGTAGATTTTCAAGTAGTGTTTTGTATCTTTCCTTGCTTTCCCACAGCGCCTCCTCTGCCTTCTTACGCTCTGTGATGTCCTCTCCGGAACTGAGTATGCCTAAGATACCGCCATTATCATCTTTTAATATTGAATTGTGCCAGGCGATAATTTTTTCCTCACCACTACCATTAACAATAGCGTTTTCGAAGTATTCTACAGATTCGACCTCTCCGGCCATCAGTTGCTTGAAAACGCCTTTTACCTCTTTTCTGTATATTTTCGGCAGATAGTTATCGAACCAACTTTTTCCGATTATATCTTTTTCACTGGAGCCTAAAATCTCACAACCCTTGTTATTTATAAGGCTGATCCTGCCATTGGTATCAAGAACCACCAGCATCACTCCTGCCACATCCAGATATTTTTGCGCCTTGTCTCTCTCCATAAGCAGCGCTTCTTCAACCTGCTTGCGGTCGGTTATCTCAGTAACAATTCCTTCCAGTGCAAGCTGCTTGCCATCATCGCCACAAACCAGGACGTTGCGTTGATAAAGCCATCTCTCGTTTCCCGCCTTATCGATAATTTTATATTCGTAATATGTTGGCATATCACCAGTTAACAGCTTATTCCACTGGTTCACAAAGTAATCCAGAAAGTCGGGGTGGATTACTTTTACTATTAATTGGGGATTGTCATAAAATTCATCGGGAGTATACCCGAATATATCGCTGGATGCAGGGCTGACGTATTCATACTTGCCACTGGGCAAGCTCATGCGATAAATCATATCTCTTGCATTCTCGGCCAGACGGCGGTATCGCCCCTCGCTCTCGCGTAGCGCCTGCTCGGCCTGCTGGCGCCCAGTGATATTTTGAAGCGACCCCAACATGCGGATGGCATTTCCTTGGGCATCCGGAAGGAAAACACCATGCTCCTCGATGAATAAATAGTGTCCATCTTTTTGCCGAAATCTGTATTTGACATCGAAAGCGGAACACTGCTGCCTTGCTAAATCAAGCGCATCAATCACCGCCTTTTTATCATCTTCATGAATAAGCTCTGTCCAGCCATCGACATCACGACTCTGGATTTCCTCATAAGTCAGGCCCGTAAGGGCTTCAATGGCACCCTCCCACTTGACCTTACCGGTTGCCGGGTCATAATCGTAAAGCATCTGCCCGGTCTTCTGAGCGGTTATCCGATATAAATCTTCGCTCTCCCTTAGTGCCTGCTCGGCCTGTTTATGCTCGGAAATATCTCTCATACATCCAAGCATACGGTATACCTTACCCGCTTCATCTTTCAGAAAGTTTCCAATGTCATCTACATAAACAAAACTTCCGTCTTTTCGTCTCAGCCGGTACTCTACCCTATATTTAGAGGGATCTATCATAGACCCTTCAAGCACCGATAACGCAAGTTCACGGTCGTCTTCGTGTATTAATTCCACCCATTTATCAATATTGAAATCCTGATATTCTTCAGACGAATACTGCGTGATTTCTGCAATAGCTCCTGACCACTTGATAATACCTGAATGAATATCGTAGTCGTATACCATCATACCTGTACGCTCGGTCATTATTTCATAAAATTCAACTCTCAAGCTTAACGCCTGCTCTGCCTGCTGACGCTCTAATGCAGCCATTTCAAGCTCTTTGACTCTTTGTTCAAGCTCTTGGACTGTTAACTTTTTTCTGGGCATTGGCAGGGCTCCAAAAGGGATTACTTCCGTGAACCTAATGAGCAGTCTTGTAGAAACCAATTATCTATAAATTCTGAAAATCTTTAGTTGTTGGCGATAACTGGCTTTGCCTTATTAAAATACAAAAATTGCAAACAATCGAATTACGACGGATCACATCAGACACTATTTCAATTATATCAGTTCATTGTTTGAAGTGGTATAGTAAATGTGAACTTTCTTGAATGTTTTTATTCGGTGGTGTTCATTGATAATAGAGCCAAGATATAATGCAGCACTCAGTTTGAAGCTGGAGTAAGATATTAAAATAAGGCTGGGAATGGATTTCACTCCCAGCCCTTATTAATCAAAACCAATCCGTTAGCGGCGCTATATTTGAAGTCTCCAAAATTCCCGTGCTCAGGATAAATCAATTCCTGCCGCAGCTGCTATCAGTTTCCCTTGTTGGGGATAGGCCCCCCCACGCTGCCGGAATAATATCATAGACAGCACAGTCTATATTCAGTGTCTCATTTTTAATGAGCTGAATGATGTGGCTTTAAAAAGGCCGCTATGCCAAAACGCATCACGAAACCGTTTGCGTCATGATGTTCTGAACTCCTGCGCTCATAACCAGTTTTGAAATTGAATGACCACGAAGGAGAAACAAAAGCATCGAGGTTAAAAAACAGATCGGAGATTGTCTCATTTTCATGCATCCCAAAGGTTCTGGCTACTTCCACGCCAAGACCAGGAACAACTTTTTTTGCAGGTGCAAGGTGGAAAATGAAATTTCCTCCAATTTCGCCGTGAGTATCGTGGCCTTCCTGTTTCTTGACACCAAGAATTACACCCATTTCCACGGGATCGGTAAATGAATACCCGAGATCCAGCAGGAAATCTGCATTTGTATTATCTTCGAAAGCGGTCAGCTTAAAATTGGTACCAATTCGAATGTCTCCTTTTTCAACTTGAGACATGGCTGTTCCGAACGAGAAAAGAAGAAATGCAGTCAAAATAAACAGTGCTGATTTCATATCATCCTCCCGATAGAGGGTCTTGCGATTTGAGGAACGCGGACGTTTACAGGTATATTTCGTTCGCATCCAGCAAGCAGTTATGCATCAGCAAATTCTGCCAAAGCTTCCGTACTCAGAACTCGATCGATTTCCAACAACACGATAACCCTGTCGCTGGCTTTGCCCATGGCCTTAATGAAGTCTGCATTGACCTCTACTCCGAATTCGGGAGCCTCTTCAATCTCACTTGCGGCGACTTCCAATACCTCTGAAACACTGTCAACCAAAATGCCCATCCGTATCGTACGCTCTTCCCGTTGTGCCTCAACTACAATAATACAAGTTTCGCTTGTGTCCTCGATAGCTTCCAGGCCAAATTTGACCCGCAGATCCATCACCGGGATCACGTTGCCCCGCAGGTTAATCACACCACGGATATTTATCGGGGTACATGGTATCTGGGTAATAGGAATCAGACCGATAATTTCTTTAGCCTTCAGGATTTCGATACCATATTCTTCGCTTGACAGTTTGAACGTGAGGTATTTGCCGGCATTTTCCTGCTGGTGTTGGCCTATACCCTCGGCAGATGTGGCGATACTCGCCGTTTCGTTTTTCAATATTGCTCCTTGAGACTGGTAACTAGCTATGTAACTCTATTTGCCTGATTATGAAGCATGGATGATACCATTTGCAGCAAGATTCGTAAAACGATTGATATCAGTTGATTATATTTTTTCAATTTAAATTGAGCTTGTCGGCACGGTATGAGACCACACGGAAATGCACCTCGAAGGGCGGAAACGCACGGTTGGGGAGAATGGCGAACTGATAATCCTGATGGCCGAACCGGAAAGGAATAGCTCTTGGTACATTATGTGATCGAATAAATGCATTAATCCCGGATAGTTGATACCAATGAGGATTCATTCAAAGGAGGTAGCCTGCTATCGAACATTATTTCCGGCTAACACACGAAGTAGTGGGGGGCAGCGGCTTGAGTCACATAGTGTCAAGTGTTAGAGCTGTCCTTCAAGTTTATTTATCTTTTTCCTCTCATCCCACTCACTTTGCTCATAGCATTTTAAGCAGCTCCAGTAAGTCGAATATATCGGATTTGCCGTCACCGTTAAGGTCGGCCAGTCCCACTTTGCTCTGGTGACC
>JABHYP010000530.1 GCA_018656855.1 Candidatus Latescibacterota bacterium
CCTGATATTATTATTGACCATTGACCGCACAAGTTCGCTCGAGTTGTTACCGCTTCCAAATCTGTGCACAAGTTTTTTTGGATCGCCGGTCTCTTTGAGAGTCCTCACAATATTGCGGACTTTATCGCTTGAAAGGTTAGTGATGATCTCTTCATTTACCATCACGGCGGGAGCCTGATCGGACATTCCAATGCAGGGGGTGCGTTCTAATGTTATTTTCCCGTTCGGTGTTGTCTCACCGAAATCGATTCCCAGCTCTTCGCTGAATGTTTTTGCTATAACGTCGAAACCATTCATCCTGTCGATGATGTCATCGCACAACCTTATAACTATCTCGCCTTTCTGCTCTTTAGATAGAAACGCATAAAAGGACACCGTACTATCAACTTCAACCCGCGGGCAAGAAACGGTTTCAGCGATTATGTCGATCGCATCATCATTGACACTGCCGATTTCTTTCTGAACAGCTATCAGAATATCCATCATTCGAGTGCGGTCATTGTCATGCTCAGAGCAAATTTGTCTTACTATTTTTATCAGTTTTTCACTCATAAACAACCTCCGATGTATTAATGTATTAAAGAAATAAAATATTCGCTTTTTCGTGCTTTTCAAGATTAATATTATGAATGCATTATTATATCATGAATTGTTTAAAGGGGCATTTGCAAAGGGAAATCCGGAAATCCTTAAAAAAATAATTTTTAGCCTGCAAATATAATAAATCGAATTACATTTTATAGGGTAATAAAAATAAAATTCAAAGTAAAACGAACTCCCATGCAGTTAATAAAAAAATGTTTTTTTCATTGCTCATCCATTATTCCCATCTTTTTAGTAGGGTATCCCGAAACCAGAACATGCAGTCAAAATATTTTGACCGCATGTTTTAGATTGGATATAATGGATGTTGTGATTTCAAAGATAATTATATTTCACTTCTATAGCTTCATTTTACTTTATGGAAGGGTATACAATTCCTGAGAAATGAAGCTTCTTTATCATAACCTTTCGTTTCGAAATCCAAGAGTATACGTTTAGTGGAATTATTGAGCTGAAATATAAAATTTACAAACCCTAAAAATAAAAAAAAAATGATAAAAATGCAAGTAAAATAAATTATTTTCTCACTCTTGCTGAGTTGAGATTTCATGAAATAACGAAAAATCGCCGCAAACTGACGAAAATCCTTCAATATAATTCTAAGCTTGTGAATTCATTTATATTAGAACAAAAATCACCGTGACATCTAATCAGCATATTCTTGGCAAAAGCTCTCCCGATGGCATATCGATTATCCGCTTTCCTCCTGACAATGTGTGCAACTGGACAGTCCCGGGCGTAGAAGCTATAATTTTTCCAATGACAGATGCCTGTCGGCATCCTGTTTCTTCACGCAGAAATGAGATAATCTCATCGGTGAAGGCTCCATCGACAACCGATAGAAATCTGCCCTCGCATGGCAGGTACAGCGGCTCAAAACCCAGTATTTCGCATACCGCCTGAACAGCGTTATCGACCGGAATTGCCAATTCTTCAATAGCTATTCCGCATCCGCTCGAACGGGCAATTTCATTCAGCGTTGTCGCAACACCACCACGTGTCGGATCACGGAGGATGTGAATCTTTTCCTTGAACTTTTCAAGCAGTGGAATAACCACCTCATTCAAAGGAGCAGCATCAGAAACAATATCACCTTTCAGCTTCAGGCCGTTGCGTTCTCCCATAACGGCGACACCATGCCTGCCGATGGTACCGGAAACAATTACCGAATCACCCGAATGAGCATTCGAACCGCTGATTTGTACCCCTGGTATAATATCTCCGACCCCTGCCGTGTTGATGAATATACTGTCAGCCTCGCCGCGGCCCACAACTTTCGTATCGCCAGTAACAATGCTGACACCGGCCCTGCGACAGGTTTGCCCGATACTTTCAAGAATCCGTTTCAGGTCCTCAACAGGAAATCCCTCTTCCAGCACAAAACCAAGTGACAGGTAAGCCGGCCTGGCACCTTTCATTAGCAGATCGTTAACCGTCCCGCTTACCGCCAGGGTTCCGATATCACCGCCCGGGAAGAATACAGGTTTTACAACAAACGTATCGGTTGAAAACGCAATGTGTCTCCCGTTCATAAGCAATTCTGCAGCATCGTCCAGACTGTTACTCTCGGAAGAATCACTATATTTGAGAATTACATCTGAAATGAGTTTATGCATCATTTCGCCCCCGGAACCATGGGAGAGAAGTATGCGCTCGGTACTGTTTTTTATTGTATTCATTTATGATTCATCCGTTTAAAGAGATATGAAAAAGCAAAATAAAGCGAGAAAAATTGAAAAGAAGCTATTACCATGAATTAAGAACTGCTGTACTATATATGTAGAAATCACCACTTTTGATGAGTTCTCCATCAGCTCTTTTTTATCACCCCGATGCCGGCTCGGGGAATACACCTGTTTACAAGCCGACAATTCTCGAAAATCTATGGAAAGCCGCACAAGTACCCTCGCTTGAAACCATGCAGGGGCCAACCGGAGAATCAGGGGTACAGGCAGTTCCGAACAGCGGACACCCGCGAGGATCGATTATCCCCCGCAGCACCTGACCGCACATGCAGCCTGCCGGTTCAATTGATGGCACAGTGTCAACAGGAAAGCAGATACCCGCATCAAATTCAGCAAATTCCTGCCTGACTGCCAGCCCACTGCCCGCGATTGTTCCAAAACCTCGCCAGTTAGTATCGGCCGGCTCGAAAACCTCGAACATGCAATCTCTCGCCCGCTTATTTCCGCCTGGCTTCACTCCTCTTTTGTACTGGATTTCCACTGAAAACTCATTGCGCTCAATCTGTTCGAAAAGCATGAACAGTGCATGAACGATGTCATACGGCTCGAATCCGGTTATCGCACAGGCGCGATGGTACGTTTCGGGTATGAAACGATATGGATCAGAACCCAGGACAACAGAGACATGCCCCGGCAGCATGAAACCGTCGACTGTCGCATCCGGATCATTCACCAGTACCTGCAGTGCCGGTATTACCAGTTTATGAGAGCATAGAATGCTGAAATTTGTAACCCCGCTTTTCTGTGCTTCGAGTACAGTGGCCGCAACAGTCGGTGCAGTGGTTTCAAAACCGACAGCGAGAAAAACGATTTTCCGATCGGGGTGCTCTATCGCCAATTCCAGGGCAGTCAGGGGGGAATATACCACCTCGACAGCATATCCCTCGCTCCGAAGCGATGCCAATGTCCCATGCGATCCAGGGACGCGCATCATGTCCCCGAAAGTTGCGAGTGTAACATCATGCCCGCGGGCGATGGCAAATGCGGTATCGAGGTATTCCCCAGGTGTCACGCATACCGGGCATCCGGGCCCTGAAAGCAGATTGATCTCACTAGGAAGCAGTGCAGGTAAACCCATACGGTGGATTGCCATTGTGTGGGTGCCGCATACTTCCATTATCTTTATTGAACCCGTGATTTCCAGATTATTAAGACGGTCGATCAGTTCTCTGATAAGTTCGGGCTCACGGAGTTTTTTGAGTACGTTATCGTTCATATCGATTACATTTACTCCTCGGCTTTTGTCATCTCTTTGAGTATCTCGAGTGTTTTTTCAGCTTCGGCGACATCGAGAACCTCAAGCGCATAACCTGTGTGGACTATAACATAATCTCCGATATTCACACCCTCGACAAGTCTGAGCGATATTTCCGTTGAAATTCCTTCAGCTTCAACAATTGCTCTGTCCGGTGGAACAAATTCAACAACTTTCATAGGAACAGCAAGGCACATGGATTCTCCCTTTTTCTATAATCTACCCACACATGATGCAATATATGCCTGCCCGAGAGCAATCCCGCCGTCATTCGGAGGGACCAGATTGTGTGTTAAAACAGTGAAGCCGCGATCTTCGAGCATTGATTTCATTCCCAGGCTCAGAAGCCTGTTCTGCCAGCAGCCGCCGGACAGCGCCGCCGTGCATATCCCCGTATCTTCGCGGATAAGTTCGGCTGTCTCTGTTAACGATTCGAGGATTGCGCGGTGAAAAGACAGTGCAAGCACAGACTTAGGCACACCTTTACTAACTCCTTCGACCAGCGCCCTCACCAGTGGCCTGTATTCAATTGTCATGTTAAGCGAATCAGGTGAATCAAACATATAATTTTTCTTCGCAGTCCCCCACAATTCAGGCATTCCCCGCATCGGTTCCGAGTCGGTATGCAACAGGTTGTACGGCAGCGTCTGCATGTCGGATTCACCGGTAGCCGCCATTTCGAGCATCATTGCCGCCTGTCCCTCGAAAGCAGTTACATGACAGATATCGAGAATACTCGCCGCTGCATCGAAAAGCCGGCCGAGGGAACTGGTGAGAGGACAATTTAAGCCGGTTTTGCATGCCCTGTCAAGGACTATGAGATTTTCTTGAGAAGTCTGTTTCAGGCATTCAAGGTCAAGAGACTGCCAATCCTTGCCGAATGCCTCTCTTAAGTATGAAAATGCCATTCGCCAGGGATTGCGGATAGCGGCTGCTCCCCCC
>JABHYP010000531.1 GCA_018656855.1 Candidatus Latescibacterota bacterium
GCCCGCCAGATTCAGTGAAATGGTATAAATATCGGCGAGATACATCTGGAGAGGATCGTTTATTTTTGATCCTATCGGAAATGCAGGGGTTGGGGAAACAGGCGCAATAATCGCATCAACGTCCTTGAGAGCCGCATCAAAGTCTTCCTTGATGAGCCGCCGGACTTTCTGCGCTTTTCTATAGTAAGCATCATAATAACCTGTGGAAAGACAGTAAGTTCCCAGCATAATTCTTCTCTTTACTTCAGCCCCGAAACCCTCGGAGCGCGTACTCGTGTACATTTCTAAAAGATTGTTCGCATCAGGTGTCCGGTAGCCGTAGCGCACACCGTCATACCGCTCAAGGTTGGCTGAGGCTTCGGCGGTCGCAAGGAGATAATATGCCGGTACAGCGTACTCGGTGTGCGGGAGAGTAACATCGACCACTTCAACTCCCTCGGTTTTTAATATCTCTACCGCATCGAGTGTGATATTTTTTACCTCGGGATCAATGCCCTCGCCTAAATACTCCACAGGAACACCGATCTTTAAACCTTTTGCGGAAGCATTTAAACTCTTGAGGTAATCGGGGACAGGTTCGTTAAGGCATGTGGAATCCCTGTTGTCATAGCCGGCAATTACGGATAGTACCAGCGCCGAATCCTCCACTGTTTTGCTCATCGGGCCAATCTGATCGAGCGAGGAAGCATAGGCGATTAATCCGTACCGTGAAACCCGTCCGTAGGTAGGTTTTATGCCAACGACACCGCAGAAGGACGCCGGCTGCCTGATAGACCCACCTGTGTCCGAACCGAGTGCAGCAATACACTCGTCAGCCGCAAGAGCCGCGGCAGATCCTCCGGAGGAGCCACCGGTTACCATATCGGTGTTATGCGGATTTTTGCTCGACCCGAAATACGATGTTTCGCAGGTGGAGCCCATGGTGAATTCATCGGTGTTTGCCTTGCCGAGGATAACTGCTCCGGCATCGATAAGTTTTTCAATGACGTGGGCATTGTAAGGGGGAATAAAATTATCAAGGATGTGCGATCCGGCAGTAGTGAGGATTCCTCTGGTGATAATAGAATCCTTGATAGCCATCGGTACTCCACCGAGTGGCCCGATGTCCTCATCTTTCGCCCGTTTTGCATCAATTTCACGCGCTCTTTCGAGGGCGCTTTCGGCGGTTATCGTTATATAAGCGTTAACCGATGGTTCCATCCTTTCAATTTGTGAGAGCACTGCCGATGTTGCCTCTTCGGATGAAACTTCGCCGTTTTTTATTTTATCTGCAAGAATCCTGGCGGTCAGTTCGTACAACTCCAACCTTATCCAATCCTCCCGTGGTTATGAGCTGTCAGCATTAGACACACGGCTTTCAGCTGTAAGAGTTTGATTAATCAAATCTCTATCGATGTTAATAATTTGGTTTTCTCACTATGAGAAAATATTTTATGTATTATACAGGCTAACAAAAGGCCGGAATAAAAAATCCGGCCTCCATCAGCAAAATTTTACAACAAAATGCGCCGCTGTTCAGAATTTCCGATTTCCTGTTCACTCTTCTGGGAAAACAGAAATAACTTACCCTTGTACAGAATCACTCTTTTTTTCCTGAGTGGATGACTGCTGAGGTTTGGCGGGTGCTGGCTGTTCTTTTAACTCGTTTTTAACATGTGTCTTGGGAGAATTATTTTCGACATCTAGTTCGTCTGTAATCTCGCGAGCCGCTTTTTTGAACTCCGTAATTCCTTTTCCCAGCCCCTTTGCAATTTCAGGGATTCTCTTGGCGCCGAAAACAAGAAGAACGATGAGAAATATTACGGTTAGTTCCATTGGCCCGAGCCCGCCGATAAAAGCACGCTGAACCAGTACTGATTCTAACATTGGTAGTCACCTCCAAATTATCTTTTTCTGTAATTTGCTATCAATAAGAGTATTTATGATAATACCAGGCACCAACGATACCGAGTATACTAAAAAAATTGATGTTCATTTTAAAACCGAATGTTAACTCTATAATCAAAAGATTCAGGTTCCATAGTCCCGCATCGTATGGTATCAAGGGTGAAACCAGAGCCTTTACGACGATATGATCGGCGGGAAGAAAAACTCCGAGCAGCTGACCGATAGCACTGCCTATCAGAATACCAACGAACAATGTAACAATCAGGATTCCGGGGCCTTTTCTGTTCATTGCATCTCCGGTATGAAAGGTGCTGTTATGCCGGTTTATTTATCGGCTGTTAACTTTATGAAAAACATGCTCGAACGCCGGAGCAGTGATATATTTTGCCGGCCCGGAGAACAAGTAAAGGATTCCTGTCGGGAAAAAAACCTCATCCGGGAAACGTATAATCAATAAAATATGACTGATGAACCATACGCTTCTGAGAATATCTCTCGATGTTGAGAACCCGATTTTAGGCATTAAGGAGTATTTAAAATTGCTCACCATCGCCATCGATGCCAGGAGAATGATCACCACTGCAATGTCAAAATTCCCGATTCCGGCCCATACATTTTCCGAGAAAAGTATATATGATGCGATAATACCTCCTCCAGATGGAATAGGCATTCCCGAAAAATTTCTTTTCTTGACGGTTGTCGCATGTGTATTGAAACGGGCGAGCCTGACCGCTCCTGAGGCAAGATAGGCAAAAGCAAGAATATATCCGAGACCTCCGGCTTCGGACAGAATATAAAAATAAAACAATACCGCCGGAGCAACACCGAACGATACCACATCCGCAATAGAGTCAAACTGAATGCCGAATTCGGAAGCGCTGTCTGTCAGCCGCGCTATTTTCCCGTCCAGTGCATCTAATACCCCGGCAATTATTATCCACCAGGCTGCTTTTACATACATGCCTCCCGCGGCATTGGTCACGGCTAAAAAGCCGCAGAAAAGGTTTCCCAGAGTAAATATACCAGGAAAAACTTTTATTATCTGATAAGGTTTCATTTATTTATCCTGCTTGTTTCATTTCTCACGGTTATCAATGCCTGTTGGTCTGGCGATTACCGTTTCTCCCGCTCTAACACGTACTCCATTTGAAACAACCGGTTCGAACACTCCGGGAAGAAACACATCGACTCTTGAACCGAATCGGATGAGTCCAATCCTGTCCGTTCTGTTCAGCACGTCGCCTTTCTTTACTCTTGTTACAACTCTTCGTGCGATAAGCCCGGCAATCTGGCGAACCCGGACAAGGCCGAACCGTGTTTCGATGTCAGTATCGCCGTGCTCGTTTTCGTATTCAGCTCTTTTATTATACGCCGAAAGTTTTTTCCCTCTCCTGTGGCATGTTTTAACGACTGTTCCGGCAAGAGGACTGCGGTTAACATGAACATTGAATACATTCATAAAAACCGCTATCCGCAAAGCTCCGTCACTGTCAAAGCCATCCGCGGGAACACGTGAAACATCTACAACAACACCGTCAGCAGCTGAAATGGCTGCATCCGCGTCTTCAGGTTCGATTCTCTGTGGATCGCGGAAGAAAAAAAGCGTAAAAACTGTAAGCAGACAAACAACCGCCGCAAACCACAAAAGCACCTTATGTGGCGCTACAAGATATCCGCCGCCCAATAAAATCACACCGGCAAGAAAAAAAGCGGCCAGTTTATACCCATCCGGGTCAATTTGCATTTTATCTCTGATTCATAAATATAATCTGTATATTGTTATTTGACAAACTGTTTTTAAAGTTTTCGGAATTACTCCGATCCCAGTACAAGTTTCAGTTCAGTAATCTTACCATCCCGGTATACCGTAAGGGTAAACTGCTCTCCGGGTACCGAGCCCCAAAACATGCTTCTTACTTCTTCTGTGCTAGTCACTGTAAATCCGTTAACCTTGGTTATAATATCACCACGTTTGAATCCGCCTTTTTCGCCGGGGCTGTTTCTGTGAATTTCGTCGATGATTGCTCCGCCGGAGCCCTCATAATCGAGGGATCGGGCAAATGACCGGGTAACATCCTGAACGGATATTCCAGTGTACGGCTGGCCGATGTCACCGTACTTATTCACACTGTCGAGAATAAGCTTCACTCTATCCGAGGGGGCTGCAAAGCCGATGCCTATCGAACCGGTGCTATTAGGGGAGAAAATAGCCGTGTTAATTCCGACAAGTTTTCCCTCAAGATCAATTAAAGCCCCTCCCGAATTCCCTTCGTTAATCGATGCATCCGTCTGGAGCATATTGCGATAATACCGTGTGATTCCGTACTGGGTTATTGTCAGGTTCCGGCGTGTTGCAGAGATGATACCCCTGGTGACCGTTGGTTCTCCGCCGATAAGCCCGCCGGTTAAGGCATCACCGAACGGATTGCCGATTGCAAGCACAGTCTGTCCGGGAGTCACCTCACTAGATGGGCCGATCTCTATATACGGCAGATTACTGCCTTCTATCGAGAGAATAGCTATATCCTGAGTATGGAATTGTTTAATAATCTTCGCCGGGAATGTTCTACCGTCTGTGAGGACAACAGTGATCTGAACTTCGGCGTTTTTTCCGGCATAAATAACATGATCGTTGGTAATGATGATTCCTTTCGGATCAATTATGACTCCTGAACCCATTTCCCTGATTGATTTGCGTCCTATCCTGCCTCCGTAAAGCATGTCGAAGAAGGGATCCCGGAAACGTCGGACTACGAGCTGTGTGCCGGAAATATGAACAGATACCACAGCGGGCATAGCTTTTTGGGTAGCGGTAATAACAGCCTGTTCGTAGGA
>JABHYP010000532.1 GCA_018656855.1 Candidatus Latescibacterota bacterium
AAACACTCGATGTTTTTACTTTACCTTTGATAAATCCTGAAGCAAGAAGGCCGAGCAGCCCCGAATGGGCATATATCGGAGTTTATGAGGACAAGCTTATTGGCGGGTACGGCTTTGTTCATTTTTCGGATTTGCTTCAGAGGAAGAAAGCGGAATATTCACAGAATGAGGATTTTGATAAAAGCGCGAGCAAAGGACTTGTCGTCATGGACAGGTTTACCGGAGACGTCTTGTGGAAAATCGACGCCCGTCTTGGCTTTCTCCATAATGGCATTGCCGCCGCCAATAACATACTTTACTGCCTCGACAAACTGCCGCCCCATATTGAGGACCAGCTTGCACGCCGGGGCAAAGAGCCTCCTAACACTTACAGATTATTGGCGCTTGATGTGCAAACGGGAAAACCTGTCTGGGAAAAAAATAATGATGTTTTCGGGTCATTTCTTAGCTATTCGGAAAAGCATGATATTCTTTTACAGTCCACCCGCCCATCACGTGACACGGTTAGAAATGAGAATGGAAAGCGAATAATAGCGTATAAGGCTTCAAACGGCGCTGTTCTGTGGGACAGCCCCCGGGAATATACAACTTTCCCCATTCTGCACGGTGACCGGATAATAATGGGTGTGAAATCTGCTAATGATTATATTCTGTTAAATCTCCTGACAGGGGAACAGCTTGACCGCAGTGATCCTATGACCGGAGAGAATATTCCCTGGGCATTAAAGCGCTACTATGGCTGCAACTACCCTCTGGCAAGCGAACACCTTATTACCTTCCGTTCCGGTTCTGCCGGTTACTTCGATTTCGAGAACAATGCAGGGACAGGCAATTTCGGTGGATTGAAAACCGGCTGCACGAACAGCATTATTGCCGCCGACGGTGTATTAAACATCCCGGATTATACGAGAACGTGCAACTGCGCTTACCAGAACCAGACATCCATAGCACTCGTGCACATGCCCGATTTTGATATCGAAACATGGACATTCAACGCCTTCGAATGGGACGGCAAACCTGTCAGGCGCACGGGAATAAATTTCGGAGCGCCCGGCGATCGTCTTGCCGATAACGGCACACTGTGGCTGGACAGCCCAAGTATCGGTGGAGAGTCGCCGGACTTGCCGGTCTCTACTATACCCGAAAAGCCTGACTGGTACCGCTATCATTCCTCCAGAATGAACGGAGAGGAGTACAAATGGATTGCGGCCTCGGGCGGCAAGGGTCTGAGCAGTGTGAGAATCATACTGGCGCAGGAGCCGGTAAAAACAAAAACCTATACGGTGAAACTGTTTTTCGCCGAGCCTGATAATATAAAACCGGGTGTACGTGTTTTTGACGTGATCATGCAGGGAAAGCGTAAATTGAAAAACTTCGATATTGTGAAAGAAACTGATAAACCGAGAACTGTTTTAATAAAAACGTTCAAAAATATAAAGGTTGACAAGGAACTCGTCATTGATTTTACTGCCGTGAATTCTTCAGGAATGAAGCCTGTAATCTCGGGTATCGAAATAATTGCTAAAAACTGAAAATGAAAAGTAGAAAAATGATATGCTAAATCGTTTTATACTGGTTGTTTTTTTGTGTCTTGATTTGCCGTCGCTTTCGTTTTCACAGGAGACCCGCCCACGTGACAGCGCTGTTGACTTTTCTAAACTCACATCGACTGTTCTCGCCCCTGTCTACGGACCGCTTGCAGGGCAAATCATTTCGGACTATGATCTGGAAAACAAGAAGGGAACAGGTATCGATATCGGCGGAGGCCCCGGCAATCTCGTCATAGAACTCTGTAAAAGAACGCAGAGCATGCACTGGATAAATTCCGACATCAAAACCGATAATTTCCCTTTTACCGCGAAGATGGCCGGGGAAGCGGGTCTGGGAAACCGCATCAGCACGATGTTTGCCGATGTCCACGACCTGCCTTTCCTTGACAACTATGCTGATGTTATAGTATCACGCGGTTCGTTCCAGTTCTGGGAGGACAAAAGAAAAGCATTTTCAGAGATATTCCGTGTGCTCAAACCGGGAGGCGCTGCCCTTATCGGCCGTGGTTTTTCCGAAAACCTGCCAGTGGATGTTGCCCGGAAGGTTCGTGAAGGCCAGAGAGCCGGAAAGGGAGAGCCGAAATATGATGTTGCGCAAACAGCGGCGGAACTGGAATCTGTCATGAAGGCTCTGGGAATCAAGAATTACGAGATTCGCCTTCCTGTGCCGCCCGGCAGTGAGGGAGTTAATTACGGTGTCTGGGTTGAGTTCAGGAAGTCCTTCCCCGAATATGTGATGGAACCGATAAGCGTGAAAGCCTCACCGGAACGCGATATCAGGGAGAAGCCTTTGACAGAGTCGTCCGGCCTCGAACTTTCGACTACTGTGATCGAGCGGCAGGAGATGGAAAAACAGGGCTCGAAAACTGTGATAGATGTCCTGGAATATGTTCCGGGAGCCTGGATTGAAACGCGGGGACGCAAGGTGAAACAGTTTTTTTCAACCAGAGGACAGAAATATCCCTATCCCGAATATGCTGTTGACGGGGCGTTGTTTCGCGATTTTCATGAGATTCCCTACTTTTTCTCATCTGCTGATATCGAGCGGATAGAGGTGTTACGTTCAAGCGCTGCGATGCTGTCGGGAATATCCGGTCTCGCAGGTATCATCAATATTGTACCGAGAACCTATAAGACTCCGCAGACATCGTGGGAGGCCGAATACGGCACATTCGGGACATACCGTTCCCACCTCTCTCACGGCGCAACCGTGAAAGATGTTTCGTATGCAATAGGTGTGGACTCCCCTCATACTGATGGTCCTGACAAACGCAACGCCGCAGAAAACATGGCGAATTTTCAGAGTACGATAAGCTGGAAACCAACACAATCGCTTTCTGTCAGAACCAGCATTTTTCATATAAACGGAAAACGCGAACTTGCTCTGGCGAAACCGCCTGCTTCAGAACGATTCCAGACAGAAATTTCACGGTTTGATCCTTTCCGGACAACGTTTGCTTCACTCAGGACGCTTTACCGGCCGGCCGGGAAAAATTCCACGGAACTCCTTCTTTATTACGCAAACCGCGATCACATGTATATTAATGAAACCGATACGGGGCATAAAAGCACACACGAAATGGATTATGAATGGGGATTGAACCTCGTTCAGTCGCATGCGGTTTCCGCGAATAACGTACTAAGAGTCGGCGGATACTATAACCACTGGGTTGCG
>JABHYP010000533.1 GCA_018656855.1 Candidatus Latescibacterota bacterium
CTATCCAGGGAAGACGGCCGCATCGACTGGCAAAGTGACGCACAAACCATTCACAACCATGTGCGCGGCATGAACCCGTCGCCCGTCGCGTTCACCGAATGGACACGGGGACCGCTGAAAATTCATCGTACGGAAGTCGTGGACACCGATTCTCCGGGGACTCCCGGCCTTGTCGAGGAATTCTCTGCACATGACGGATTTATTGTCTCCTGCGGGAAAGGGAAACTCCGGGTGTGCGAGGTACAGCCGCCGGGGAAAAAGCGTATGGACGGGCCGAGTTTCGCCTGCGGCTACAGGATAGAAAAGGGAATGTATTTAAATCAGCAATCAGTACAATAGGAAATTGCAATTGATGGTATACTGATAGGTTTTGAGTATTCTGTCTAAAGCATATTTAACCTGAAATCTGAATTTTTGAATTAAAAATTACGGAGGTGAATGAATATGCTGTTTTTCGATCCAACTATGATTATTATTATCCCCGGCATTATACTTACGCTGTGGGCACAGGCGAAGGTGTCATCCGAATTCAAGAAGTTCAGCAAGATCGGCTCCAGGTCGGGTATGACCGGCGCGGAGGTCGCAAGAGAGATTCTGAACACGAACGGACTTCATGGTGTGAATATTGAGCCGGTCAAAGGGCATCTCACCGACCATTATGATCCCCGTGCCGGTGTTCTGAGGCTTTCAGAAAGTGTTTATGGTTCAAAAAGCATTGCTGCTCTAGGCATTGCCGCTCATGAGGCAGGGCACGCGGTACAGCATGCGGTGAAATATCCTGCACTTGCACTGAGAACAGCTGTAGCGCCTGCCGCGGCAACCGGTTCACAGCTCGGTATCTGGGTGTTTATGATTGGAATTCTTATATCCTACTTTTCGAAAGGAAGCATGCTGTGGCTTATGGATGTCGGAATCATCCTTTTCAGCGTCGCGGTGTTTTTTACGCTTATCACTCTTCCGGTAGAGTTTAATGCATCGAAACGGGCAATCATTGTACTTGAGGAGGGAGGATACCTGACTGCGGACGAATTGCCTCAGGCAAAGAAAGTCCTCGACGCTGCTGCTCTGACCTATGTTGCCGCAGCTGCGACAGCGGTGCTGACTCTTTTAAGGTTGATAATTCTTCGCGGGAGCAGGGACTGAATTAATTGACAATAGCAGATAAATACAAATGATACTGTTTTTTCGGTTTTATTGTATTTCATTAAAGTAATGATATAACACTCAATTTTTTCTTATCTTAGCAAAATGGGGGATAGCCTAAAGAGTAAATCCGATATTGACATACATAATAATATGTAATATAATAACACCTTTTATTGATAAGCCGATGTAGCTCAGCTGGCCAGAGCGTCTCACTTGTAATGAGAGGGTCACCCGTTCGAATCGGGTCATCGGCTCCAATTAAAACAAGGACTTAGTAAATTTTCTGACACAAAAAAGAGCTGCTCACAAAGTAAAATGTGTCAGTTTGTGCCAGTTTTTTCATAATAGAGCCTTGTCTTTCTTTAGGCCGAGGTTCTTTTTTGAGCTAAGTTCTCTTAAGTTTGGCATCATATTAAGGACCTTACCAGTCTCCAGCCTATCAACTGAAGTATATCTATCAGTAGTTGCCCTATCTTTGTGACCTAACAGAAATCTAAGTTCATCAAGACTGACCCCTTCACGATGCAACCATGTGGCGAATACATGTCTGAGGTCATGTATTCTAAGCTTTGTTCCATTGTTAATAATTATGCCAAGACGTCTAACAACACGGTCAAAAGTTTTGTGAATAGAAACGTACCGAGTATTGGTTTCAGGATTTATGAATATATACCCTTCAACTCTATCACCAATTGCACGTTTTAATACTTCAATTGCAGCAGGGCCTAAAGGAAACAATTCCCTGTTACCACCTTTGACTATCAGGTCAACTTCACCGGTTGGTGTAAGGTCGTGAAATCGGACGGACTCGAAAAGTAGACTTAATATATTTTCTTTCCGAAAGCCCGTATAAATGGCAAATTCAACAATATTTGCTAACGAAACAGGTAGCTCATTAATTATTGATATTGCTTGTTGATGTGAAAGATAAACGTCACGCTTTCCATCATCTTTGAATAGTTTCAAACCCTGTAAAGGATTATGATCAAGTATATCCCACTCAACAGCTTTTGAAAGCATGCATTTCAGAAAAGCAGCATCTTTATTAACAGTAGCTGCTTTTACCCCATCCATTTTCATTCTTTCATGCATATAATCCAGAACAAAACTTTTCGAAAGCGATCCAATTTCGGCATCAACAATTAAAGGACAACGACAAATGTTTTTAAAGCTGTTTTGATAACTTAATTGCATCTTTTTACTTCTAATTGTGCCGTGTCTTTCAATAAACGTTGGAAAGAAGTCACTAATAGTTATCGCTTTAGATTGCTCAGAGTGTTGTGCATTATTAACTTCTCGTTCTGGATCTTTTCCCTCCATCAACCAGTCTGTAAATCTTAGTGCCAATCGTTGAGCTTGCTGATGGTCATTTCCTACTGATATTCTTCTCCTTTCTCCTCGAGGATTGTAGTAGTACAGCTGATAGCTGTTTCCTCGATTTATTATTTTTACTGGTTTGAATTTCACCACACGCCTCCTTTCAACGTATGGCCTCCGCAAAAGTTAATTTACGAAGGTTCGCTTCATTTATCAATAGTTACGTGGAAGAAGTATAATTTCTTTTTTATTTATTTTCGATTTATTGTGTTCTTTTTCAAGTGTTTGTTGATAATGTCTATTAAGAAATACGTCCAAATCCTCTCTGCGAATTCTTCTGAATCTATATTGCTCCTTTCCCCTGCTCGGGAGTTCTTCGAATGGCAGAATTCCCTTTGGGAGCCAGTTTTCGACCGTTCCCCGGCTGACACAGGCGTATTCTGCGGCTTCGGTGATTGTTAATGCTCTTTTTTGTTTGATTTCTTCCATAACATCCCTGATATGATTATTTCTATTATTTTCGGAGGCAGCCCATTGTCTCTTTAAAATGGAGTATCACTATCATTTGTTGTTTCTTGTGCTGGTGGTAGTACAGTTTCGACATTTGCAAATACTGTTTCATTGTTTTTTCTTGTGTGTTTGATTTCAACCTTGCATGGCTTTAGGAGAATGCTATCTTCTTTGATCTTTGCTCCAGGAGCGGGAAGTTCTCCGGTTATTGCTTTGATCCATTCTCCTAATTTTGATTTTCCGTGGATTTTGTAAGAGCAAATCCCGGTTACTTCCTGTCCATCAAACTCATCTTCTGTTTCGAGTTTGAAGTAAATTAGGAGTGATGGCCCATATTTGCTTTCAGTTTGAATTATTCTTACAGGGAAAGCATTGTAGATTCTTTCTGGAATCGTTATGGGCGTCTCTTCAACTGTTCCTTCCCAGGTCATGTTCTTCCTCCTTGTGTTGTTTTTAGATTAATTTTGTTGTTGTGTAATTCTTTCGGGCTGCCTCCGATTTTCTTGTTATGTTTCTCATGATTCAATTCATCATCGCTTGATACATTTCTCTTACTTTGTTGATGCAGAAAATCTGGTTTTTTCGTTGTTCGATGATTTCGATGTGACAAGGGCTGAAAACAGTTGGTACGTATGTATAGTCTGTGTTTTCATAGTTAAGTTTGATTGGTGAGTTATGGGGTATCAATCCCGAGAACACGCTCACGTGGAACTCATATTTATTGCATTGTATTGAGAATCTTTTGCCTGTGTCGAAAAGAGCAAGTGGTATCAGTCCGGTTTCTTCGTGCGTTTCCCTGTAGGCTGCGGTGAGGATTGTTTCGCCGTGTTTCATTTTTCCGCTTACAATACCATGGAGTCCATTGTCTGCTCGTTTCAGAATGAGTGCTGAGATGATTTGCTGCTCTTCGTTTATTCCGAAGAGGTGGACATGAACTCCCTGCTGGTATACTTTTACTTTTGTTTGAAATGATGGGATTGGTGTAGCTCTTCTTTCTTGTGTTGCCAGTGCGGTTATCATGGTCCTATCCTTTCTGTTTTTATGTTGCTTTTCTCTCTTTGGTATTCATTACTAAGACTATACCCGAGGCTAATGCTTAACAGGGTTGTATTCATTTTTTCTTCTGAGCTCGATTTTTGCTGATTTTTTGACATTTTTTCTTTCTTGCCTCAAACTCTCTTTGCTTTGGTTAAGTTTTGTTTTTCGCCCTGTTTCTTTCCTCTTACTACTTCCAATACGTCTGTCTATGAGTGTTTTTCACAATCGATACCTTTTTATATTCTTGAAGCACTGTTTTTATTGGTGATGCTTTATGAAGTTCAAGATGAAATGGTTGTTGTTTATTATTGGTTTATTACTGTTTGTTGTGCCGGTTAGCGCTTCTGTTGTTGATGATTTGTTTTCGCCGTTTGATGGCGTTGATTTCTCGCGGACCTATGATCAGTATTCTTCAGTCATCGATTTCATTATTTACGCGATCATGTTTGTGGGGATCTCGCAGGCAACGCTCGGGAAACGATTCGAAGGAAAAGGGGGTAAGGCGGTTGTTTCCGCTGTAGGGATGGTGCTCGCGATAGGCCTTACCATCAGCGAGCGGACTCTCGGTTTCAATCTTCGCTCATTCGGTCCGCTTGCTGCCGGATTGTTTATTTTCTTTGTTGGATTCATGATATATATGGGTATAAAAACTGCGGGAATGGATGCAGCGAGTTCGGGTTCTATAGCTCTCGTGATAACGTATTTCTCGATCAGAGCTGTCGCTCCTGGTTTTTTCGATTGGATGGCCGGGAATAAGTACATGTCGTGGATGCATGCTGTGCTGCTCATCGCCGTTCTTTTTTCGGCGTACCGGGTTATTCGGTTGATTCTTCCCGGCAGGGGCAAACATTTAGGCAAGGAAGCCCTGAAGTTCGCAAACGAGTATACCAAGAAACCGAAGGAAATGTTCGATCAGCTCCATGATGAGAAGCGTGAGGAGGAGTTTATTAAAACCAGGCTTGAGAAGATTACCGAGTCTGCGGAAAAAAACTCAGAACAAATAATCGAAGAACTTGTAGATATCAAAAAGCTCATCGAGCAATATGGCGGTACGGTTCGTGGTCGTTATCTTC
>JABHYP010000534.1 GCA_018656855.1 Candidatus Latescibacterota bacterium
CCGGACAGGGATTCCAGGTGCACCTCCTGGAAAAAGAAAAAGAGCTCGGGGGGAATCTCAGGCATGTCCATGGAACGCTCAAAGGTGAAGAAACTGCAGTCGCATTAGCAGAATTGTGTGATAAGGTTGTTAAACATCCACTAATCAATCTTTATATGAACGCAAAGATAAAAAATATAAACGGTTATATAGGTAATTTTAAGACAACACTGAAAACACCCAAAGCTGAAATTGAACATGGTGTTGTCATAGTTGCAACAGGCGCCGAAGAGTACCAACCCGAAGAGTATCTTTATAAACAAAACGGAAAAGTAATTACTCAGCGCAAGTTTGAAGAGATGTTGGTTGAGTCTGATCAGTCTTTTTCGGCAGAACTTCATATGAAGACTGATAAACCTGATTTTTCAACGATAAATACAGTTGTGATGATTCAGTGCGTCGGCTCACGGGAAGAAGAGAGACCTTACTGCAGCCGTATCTGTTGTTCCTGTGCTATTAAAAATGCTATTAAGCTCAAAGAAATAAATCCTAAGGCTCAGGTTTTTATACTTTTCCGTGATATTCGTACATATGGTCTCAGAGAGAAATATTATCGAATTGCCCGTGAAAAGGGGATCAACTTTATTCGATATGATGTTCAAGAAAAACCTTTGGTAACGGAAAAAGAAAATGACCTTACAGTTCGAGTTAAAGACAAAATATTGGATAGGACGCTCGACATTTTTCCGGATCTTGTAATAATAAGTAATGGTATAGTTCCAAACCCGGGGAACAAAGTAATATCACAATTGTTAAAAGTTCCTCTGGATGCAGATAGATTCTTTCTTGAAGCGCATGTGAAACTTCGGCCTGTTGACTTTGCCACTGACGGGATTTTTGTATGTGGTCTTGCCCATTATCCTAAGGATATAGGTGAAACCATTGCTCAGGCGAGGGCCGCAGCGGGAAGGGCAGCTACGGTACTAAGTAAAGATTCAATCGAAGCCGAAGGTAAAGTGTCAAGTATTCTTGAAAAACGATGTAGTGGTTGCGGCGCGTGTGTCGAGGTGTGTGCGTATAATGCTATCGAAATCGATTTAGAAAAACAAATTGCAGTAGTAAACGAGGCTTTGTGTAAAGGATGCGGGGCATGTTCTGCAACATGTCGAAGTTCAGCAATCGATTTAAGAGGTTTCAAAAATAAACAGATTCTCACTGCTTTAAATACTTTATAAAAAAGTAGATATCTGGGATAATAATTATTGATGATTCAAAATTCTGATATTTAATATTTTAGGAGAATTTTCAAATTGGATACGGAAAAACATTGTCAGGAAGTCTGGGAGCCTAAAATTGTAGCATTTCTCTGCAATTGGTGCTCTTATGCGGGTGCAGATCTGGCGGGTGTTAGCAGACTTCAATATCCATCCAATGTGCGTGTCATACGTGTTCCTTGCTCAGGAAGGATAAATCCACTCTACATTGTAAAAGCTTTGCACTATGGAATTGATGGTGTACTGGTTTCGGGCTGCCATCCAGGAGACTGTCATTATATAAGCGGTAATCTTGTGGCACGGCGTAAATTCGCTTTTCTCAAGAGTTACCTCGGATACATCGGTATTGAACCTGAGCGAGTTCAATTTTCGTGGGTCTCTGCATCTGAAGGTAGTCGTTTTGCAGAATTGATAGAAAAAGTGAGTAATGATATAAAAAAATTGGGGCCATCAACAAAACTCGTCAAAGGATCGTATGGAAAAGTTGGAAGCTGACCTTAAAAAAGCGGTAAGAGATCTTTTTGCCAGTAATAAAATCGATCTGTTGATAGGACATGAGAGTGGTACACTTCCTTTGCACAGCAGACCATGTTTTATCAGTAGTGCCAATGAAACGGATAAACTTGTCATGAACTCTTACTGCTCATATAATCTGGCGGTATATTTGCCAAGATTATTCCAAATATCTCAGCATCGGAAAGTAAAAGCACCACTACCCAAAGTTGGAATTGTTGCCAAGGGATGTGATATGCGTTCCATAGTCGGGCTTGTCAGGGAAAAACAGGTTCCAAGGGAAAACATCGTGATAATCGGAGTTCCCTGCAAAGGAATTGTTGACCTTGAAAAAGTTAATACACTAATGGGCGGTGATATTCCAGCGGAAAGCAAAGAAAATCAAAGTGGTATACTCACTGTTACCACAAAAACTGGCAGCATGAAAGAATTTACGAAAGAAGAGATTATCTTAAATACCTGTCATGAATGTCAATTTCCTTTACCGAAGGATGCAGACGTATTAATTGAGGGAAAATCCAAAAAAATAAACGACGAAAAATACACAAAAGTTGAGGAATTTGAAGCAAGGCCGCCTGAAGAAAGGTGGGAGTATTTCCTTGAAGAAATATCAAAATGCATCAGATGTTATGCTTGTAGACAGGCATGTCCTAATTGTTACTGCAAAGAGTGTTTTGCGGAACAGATCAAGGACGGCTGGATTGGAGCAGGCAACGATCTGTCGGATTTGCTCCTGTACCATATTGGCAGAATATTTCATCAGGCGGGTAGATGTGTGGGATGCGATGCGTGTGTAAGGGCGTGTCCAATGGATATAGACCTCCGGACTTTCACACTGAAATTGGTGAAAGACTCAAAAGAGCTATTTGATTATGTACCAGGATTTTCTGTTGAGGAGCCAGCACCACTCTGTACCTTCAGAGAAGATGACAATCAGGATTTCATTTCTGAACCATAGGGAGATACAAGGTAAATTTACCGGGGATTATTATGGAACAGGGAATCATTAAGAAAAACGATGTGAAAATAATTATTAGCGCACTCAGGAAAAATTACATCGTGTATGGACCAGTAAAAAGAAATGAGGGTGTTATTTTTACAGAACTTACCCCGGATAAAGAAATTATATTTGACTACCACAATTCAAAATTATCACCCAAAAGCTTGTTTTTTCCTCAATGCGAAGTCATTGGCACATTCGATGACAAGACACTTCATGAAGTCACTCCTTCAAAGAACGAGTTTGTGGTCTTCGGTATGAGACCCTGTGATGCGCGATCACTTCAGCTTATGGACATGGTATTTGATAGTGTGGATATAAAGGATCCATACTATCTACAAAAACGTGAAAACGCGATTATTGTAACCGTAGCATGTAATGATCCTCAAGATACATGCTTTTGCACCAGTTTCGGAGGGAGTCCTACCGAAAAGGAAGGAAGCGATATAATTGTATTTGACATGGGAGATTCGTTATTGTTTGAAGTATGCACAAACAAAGGTAAATTATGTTTAGAGAAATTTTCAAATATTTTCAGAAAAGCTGAAAAAGCTGATCTGATTAAGAGAAATCAGCAAAAAACAATCGCTGAAAAAAAGGTGCCGGTAATGAATTATACCGGATTAGAGGAAAGACTTTCAAGAAACATCGATTTACCAGTCTGGGAATCAATTGCACAAAGATGTTTAAGTTGTGGTGTATGTACTTTTCTTTGCCCTACCTGCCATTGTTTTGCACTTTTTGATGAGGGAATTGGTTCGGAAGGGATGCGGATGAAGGTGTGGGATTCTTGCCAATACCCATCCTTTACTCTTGAAGCCTCCGGACATAATCCACATGGTTTAAACAGTGAGCGTATGAAGCAAAGAATTATGCATAAATATAATTATTTCGTGCAGAATTTCGGAGAAACTGCCTGTGTTGGATGTGGACGTTGTGTCAGTTATTGTCCGGTCAATATCGATATTAGGGAAATAATGTCGAATATTGTATTGTATGAAAATAAAGATAGTTGAAAATATAACTCATTTCCTAATGAGGAATAAATGAATGCAATAGCACAAAAAACCTTCCAGGAAAAGATAAAAAATCCATACATTCCCATGCCGATGACTATAAGGAAGATTATTATAGAAAATGAGGCCAGGGATTTAAAAACTTTTGAACTGGAATTTTGTAACGATGAAGATGTAAATCAATTCAAATTCAATTGTGGACAATTTGCGATGCTTTCTGTATCTGGCGCCGGAGAAAGCCCTCTTGGGATAGCTTCGTCACCATTAGATGAAGGATTTTTACATTTCACCGTAAAGAAATATCCCACCGGGATTGTAACCACAGCTTTACATAATATGGAAGAGGGAGATGAAGTCGGATTAAGGGGACCTTACGGTAACTCATTTCCTCTCAAAGAGATGGAAGGGGAAAATATTCTTATTATAGGTGGAGGGTTTGCTTTTACCACTTTAAGATCAACTATTAGATATATGCTCGATAAAGAAAATAGAACTCATTTTAAAAAGATAACAGTGATCTATGGAGCTCGGAGTCCTGGAGAGCTAATTTATAAATCAGAACTTAGGGAGTGGGAAAATAGAGATGACATAGATGTATATATAACTGTTGACAAAAGAGATGAAAATTGGATGGGGCGTGAAGGATTAATTCCTATAGTACTGAGAGATGTGGCTCCAAATTCTGAAAATGCACTTACACTGGTATGTGGCCCACCGATTATGTTGAAGTTTACCTATCTACCGCTTCTTGATCTGGGATTTGCCCCAGAAAGTATTATCACCTCTCTCGAGAGGCGTATGAGTTGTGGTATCGGTAAATGTGGGAGGTGCAATATTGGAAGTAAATATGTTTGCAAAGATGGACCTGTTTTTACATTCAAACAAATTAAAGAATTGCCGGAAAAACTATATTAAAGGAGCAACTTATCATATCAATATTATATAGAAGTTTTTTCCCTTTAATTCTAATGTACGGACTGATGAGTAATTATTAGTGCTATTGATTTTAATTTTTCACACATTCTTTCCCTGGAGTTTTAAAAGTTTATAATTGCTATTTTTCAATAATACTTTAATTAAAGATTCAATGGACTGAAACTTAAAATGAATGTATATGAGTTACCATTTGTATCAGATGAAACAATCCCGTCAGAAATTCACCACAAAAAAAGATATTTACCTTTCCCCACTACTTTTTTAATGAAATATGCTTTGCGGTTCTGCTATTATCGATGGATTGTCATATTTATACTGTTAATAATCGGGATCTCAGGATTTATTCCCGGTATTTTTCAAATCTTCGGATTTAATCCTCATACTGGTTGGTCCTTTATTACAGCGGGAATTCTTGTAGGTACAAACATCGTCTACTTGATACACATCAGGTCGATGAAAAAGTTTGATTCAATGAAAGGCATCATGATTAACTTATGGTTCCAGATTGTTACAGATCTGATTGTCCTGACTGTAGTTATCCATTTCATTGGTAGTCTTGAGACTTACATACCATTTGCATACCTTTTTCATATTGTCCTGACATGTATCTTTTTCCCAGGATTTCAGAGTCTTGTTGTAACAATTATAGCTGCTATCTTTTATATAGCATGTGTATTTTCCGAGAGTAAAGGGATTGTTTCTCCTGCAGGAATATACTCAGATGGATTTCTACGTCAATACATCGATAATTCATTAATAATTTCTTATATAAACGTAGCATTTGCACTTGGAATCTGGTTTGTGATATGGTATCTGGCATCACATCTATCGGCACTGGTCCGTGAGAGGAACTCTCTTCTGATTCAAATTCAAGAGGAGAAAACGAGACATATGTTGCGTACAACTCATGAATTAAAAGCTCCTTTTGCTGCAATAGATGCCAATGCACAGATTCTCCTAAAAGGGTATTGCGGCGCTCTTCCTGACAAAGCAACAAAGGTAATTTACGGCATTACCGCTAGATGCCGTAGATTGACGAATGATATTCAGGAGATGCTGAAACTCGCCAATCTTCGTTCGATAAAACGTGAATCATTGCAATGGGCTGAGCTCGACCTCGCCAATGTTCTGACGCAATGTCTGAGACAGATTCATCCGATAGCAGAGGAACGTATGATTCAATTTGAGAAGAACATAAAGCCGACTCGTGTTATAGCTGTGGAAGATCAAATGCAATTGCTTTTCGCAAATCTGCTCTTAAATGCAGTTATTTACTCTCACAGAGGCGGTCGGATTCACATTCAATGTAATCTGAATTCTGGAAAAGCCATGGTAACAATTGAGGATGAAGGAATTGGAATTCAGGGGGATAAACTCCCAAAAATTTTTAATGAGCATTACAGGACAAACAATGCAGTAAAACATAATAAAGGATCTTCAGGATTAGGTTTGACTATTGTTGGTCAGATAGCTCAAACCCACAAAATCCGGGTGCGAGTGGAAAGTGAACCCGATTTAGGGACGAAATTTGTTCTGCGCATACCTGTTTATATATAGAACTCATAAAATGAAGTTATAAATAGTTTACTTATCGTGGTTTACGAAAAGGAGTAAGTTATAAAAAGCATAATAGATACTACCTAAAAAATAAATAATCAGATAGTACATCTTTGATAATGGAGGCTTTGTATGCAGAAAGAAAAATGTGTTCTCATCGTTGATGATGATCCCGATGCTATTGAAGGTGTGGAAAGCATACTTTCTGAAGTAGATTGTATATCCACAATATCGGCAAATGGCGGTGAAAGCGGATTAGTGAAAGCTAAGGAAGTGAATCCCGATCTGATCATCCTCGATGTCCAGATGCCTGGTAAAAGCGGATTCGATGTTTTCACTGAGTTGAAAAAGCAAGAATCTACAAAAGCTATACCTGTCATAATGCTTACCGGAGTAGAAGAACAAACTGGAATAGGTTTTTCCGCAGAGGCGATGAAAGAGTTTCTGGGCAATTATCCTGAGGAATATATAGAGAAACCTGTCGAACCTGTAACTCTCCAAAAGATAGTCACGAAGCTACTTAAGTTATAGCGGTTTTTGAACAGATTGTCGGAATAATGGATAATAATCAAACTTGAAAAAAGAGAAGGGGAAAAATAGGCATATTAGCTAATAATGATTATCCTGTTTGTGACTACTTTTTCGACGATTTGCGACTACTTTTCGGATAAATATCTTTAATATCTTTAATATCTTGTATATCTTGTATATCTTGTATATTTTAAATATTTCAAAAGCATGCTGTTACACGGATGTTATTAATAATTAATATGTTATGATTTTTGTGAACCTCTGACTGGCAGTCAGGAGGTCACGGGTTCGATCCCCGTTAGCTCCAGTGTTCGACGGGTGTGGAGCAGATTGAAGAACAAGGAGAAGAGAGATGAACGGCAAGGCAAAGATCGTGGCCACAGGTATTATGTGTATAGGTGTCGCGTTGCTGTTTGTGACGGCCGGTGCGGCGGAGACCAAGCGGGAAAGAACGGTCCACCATTCGGCGGACTTCGGCTGGAAGGTCAACCAGGACGTCACGGAACAGTTCACCAAGCTGCTGCAGGACGGCACATTCAAGGCCGGTGAAAAGCTTGTGCTGGATCACACCTATCGTATCAACATCATGAGCAAGAATGGACGCACACTGCCGGCCAACTTCACGCTTTCGGCGGTGAAGGGGGCGGGATTCGCCGTCTATGGGTTCTCCCAAGAGACCAACGCCCCTGTCCCGGTTCTGGAGCTGGGCGACCGCAACACGCTGCGCAACCTCACCATCACCTGCGAAGGCGTGCCCTCGAAGATCGTTGCGCCGAAGCGCAAGGCCAAATTCTTCAAGGGGACGGTGATTACTGCCAGCGGCAAGGACGATATCCTGATCGAGAACTGCCGGTTGAGCGGCCTGATCTCGCACAACATCAGGATGGCGAATTGCCGCAGGCTGAAGGTCATCGGCTCTCACATTGTCGGCGGCTACTGGTCGGTTTACTTGGCCAGTGTCACCGACGCCGTCTTCTGGCGGTGTCTGTTCGAGAAGAGCACGTGCGACGGCATCAAGACGGGCAACGCAG
>JABHYP010000535.1 GCA_018656855.1 Candidatus Latescibacterota bacterium
CAATCGGGCTGAGTGAGACAGGGCGCAACGAATATCTCGCGAAGGATTATCCCTCGGTCTGGGTTCTTGGCGTGCGCGCCTTTGCGCCTCAATGGATCAAGCGCTTTAGCACGAAAAGTGCGGCGCGTTACGAACTCCGCAATTTGCCGGCGGACACTCAGCTTCGACCAATCCCTCTCGCGTCGGGATGTTGCCTGTGGGTCAATCGCGCACACCTCGATACCGTGCAGGGGTTTGATGAATCTTACATCTACCATGAATCTCTGGACAAGAATTGAAACGAAAATTGATAACCACCTTTTCCTCAGTTCACCACGTCTGCTCCAGATGCCTTTTGTATATGTGACCACAGCAGATGCTTTTGAACTATCTGAAACCGAAAAAAAGAATGTGAAAAAATTTTTCGATAATGGCGGATTCATGGTTCTTGAGACCGCAACTCCACAAATCGAAAATAACCAGGCAAGAGCGTCGCTGAAAGAGATGATCCGCGAAACTCTCGATCACGCAAGATTTGAACCCATACCAATGGATCATCATCTTTTTCATTGCTTTTTTGATTTCGAAGGCAAACCGCCGCAGGGCGCTGAAATTGGATCAAGTAGGTCTTCAATTAATAAAACCATCCATTATCTCGAGGGAGTGTGGTATAAAGGCCGCCTGGCAGCAGTTTATTCCGACAAAGGATATATAGTAAAATGGACTGACCTGACCAATAACTTTCCACAACTAAAAATGGGTATCAATATGATTGTTTATTCACTCATTCAGGATGTTGGAAATGCCCCTAAATAACAGTGATATTCCACTTTTCGTACATATATCTTCATAAAATAAATGTAAAAATATTTATTTTTTATTGTATAATATTTAAAATTGTATTATATGTATTTATCAGAGTAAACCATGCTGAACTTATCAATATGATTGTTAAATGATAAAATATTGACTGCAAAGGATAAAGCCGAGGTAAAGAAATAAAAGCATAAAGGGATTATGAAATTTGGACTCTATTAAAATTCGGGGTGTAATATGAAAAAGTTAATTACCGTACATCGAAATGTATTCCTTTTATCCGCTATTTTAATTATTACTATCCTCATATCAGCATGCTCAATTATTCAATTCAAGTACGATACTGTACAGGAAAAACAAGGAGTAACACCTAATAAAAACATCAGGGGAACTTTAAATATGGCGCTTGCCTGGGGACAGCGGTTATCACCTCCCCGCCAGTACTCGCGAGTGATAATCAACCTTAAAGACGCGATGACAAAATGGACTGATGTCACAACAATACTTGATGATCATCTCATGCTCGATTCACCTAAATTACATAAGATGCCGTTTGTTCTGGTGACCACCGACAAAGCGTTTGAATTAACAAGCACTGAACGGGGCAACATTAAAAAGTATTTGACGAACGGCGGTTTTATGGTACTGGATAATCCCGAGGCTAATGCTGACCGGAGTCAGGCGGAATCTTCCCTGCGAAAAATGCTCCGTGATGTTCTCGGGGCCGGCTCGCGATTAGAACCTATATCTATAAGTCATGAGATATACCACTGTTATTTCGATTTTACTGACGGGCCGCCTATAGGTTCAGAAAACAGAAAAAGAGTAGTCCGCAGGGATGTTGATGTTGAGATTGGTCCTGACGGTAAACCCACTGAAAAAGTTAGCGAAATCATCAAATTACCCAAACAAGTACGATATCTTGAGGGTATCTTTATTGGTGACCGTCTCGCAGTTGTATTTTCAAATAAAGGATATGTCGTAAATTGGAATGATATGAGTAATAACGAAGCCCAGTTGAAAATGGGAGTGAACCTGATGGTTTTTGCACTCACGCAGCCGGGCGGTATTGCATCGGAAGAATAGTATCCGGGATTATACATGAAGCAGTAAATTAATAATTTATAAAAAAATATGGAACTTACGTCTAAAACTTTCAATCTTATACTTTTAAAACTTCTTCTTTTACACTCCGCCCTCTTAATCCTTGAAATCATTATAGGTATTTGATGACTTTATTGTTTTTATTATTCATTTTTTTTCAGCCAATACCCGCTATAGCGCAATATGAAACATCTTTACAAAAAGCGTCGGTTATTATCGATCCTGCAGACAAGCAGAAAACAAGAGGATATGCTTCCATAGCCCTGGTATGGGGTAAACAGATCAGACCTCCGAAAAACTACAACAAAGTACTTATAAACCTCAAAAATGCCATGGGCAACTGGACCGATGTATATACGACTTTGCATACCCATCTTCCTCTCGAATCCGAACTATTACTAAAAACACCCATTGTCATAATAACCACAGAAGACGATTTCAACCTTACCATGATTGAGCGGATGAATGTAAAAGAGTATTTTGAAAAAGGCGGTTTTATTGTGTGTGAGAATGCCCGCGGAACGAGAATAACAAATCCGGTGGAAAAGTCATTCAAACGCATGATCACCGAAACGCTTGGAAAAGAGGCGCAGTTCCGTCCCATACCCAAAAGTCATAATATTTACCATTGCTTTTTTGATTTTGAAGACGGCCCCCCGAGCGTAGTTATCGGAAATATAATAAATACCGGGTATATAGAAGGCGTGTGGTATAAAGACAGGTTGACAGCAGTTTATTCCAACATGGGATACACAAGGAAATGGAACGATGACACAGGAAATATTCCACAGTTGAAATTGGGAGTGAATATGATTATATTCTCACTTATTCGCGAAGGAAGTATTGCCCGGTAAAACAAATAGAAATGAATATGGCATGAATGAAGTAAAACCTGTCGATACCACCAATCACTCTTTTCCTGTACTCCCAATAGTTCTTGCGGTTATTCTCGGTATTGTTCTCGGTCATTTCGCACCATATTTAGCAGTAAAAATTAAAATTATCGGCACAATTTTTCTAAATCTCCTCTTCGTGCTTGTAATCCCCCTTATAATATCCTCGATGATTACCGGTATCTCCGGGCTCGGTGATATCAGGCATGTTGGAAACATCGGGCTTAAAACAATTGTTTATTACCTTACCACAACATTTTTATCGGTTGTTACAGGAATTATTCTGGTAGTGCTCATTGCTCCCGGCAAAGGGTTAACAGGCGAAACGAAAACTTTTCCCGACTCGGAGTACGAAATATTTCCCACACCAATTTCGGGTGGTTCAATTGTCCGCATTTTAGACCCGGACACTTCTTTCAATATTAATATCGACCCCTCAAAAAACCGCGTGGAACTTATTGATCAGCGCCTTTTCGGTATCATCGATCCTGATGGTGCAATTAAAACTAAAGAAATCCCGGTTATCAAATGGCTGGATTCTTCAGGTAAAAAAACCGAACCGAGGCTTTCAGGCACTGGTATCGGAACCAGCGCTTTGGTCAAACGTTTAAGCGGAACAGAACTCATGAATAATTACATCCCACGTAATATCGTTCGTTCCATGGTAAACGAAAATATTTTCCCTCTTATTCTTTTCAGCCTTGTGTTCGGCGGAGTACTTTCTACGGTAGGTGAGGCCGGTATACCTCTTCTGAACGTTTTCAATGCCATGAATGTCACAATAATAAAGTGCGTTATGCTCTTAATGTATACGGCGCCGCTGGGAATTTTCGGCCTTACTGCCGGCAGCATCGGGGAAGCCGAATTGACACTGCCAGGCGGCTTTATCACTGAACTTATAAGGCTGGCAAAATACGCTATAACCGTGTTGTCCGGGCTGCTCATACATGGAGGTATCACCCTTTTCCTTATTCTCGCAATTTTCGGAAAACGCAATCCTTTCAGGTTTTTCAAGAACATGATCCCACAGATTCTCACTGCCTTTTCAACAGCTTCCAGCATAGCTACTCTTCCGGTCTCCCTGTCCCTCGCAACAAAGAAAAACAATGTATCCGAGCGAATCGCCAGTTTTGTTCTTCCGATAGGCGCTACTGTTAATATGGACGGAACCGCCTTATATGAAGGTGTTGCAGCTATATTCATTGCACAGATTTACGGCATTCCGTTGGGGATATTCGAACTGGTTATCATAGTTCTCACCGCAACGATTGCTTCCATAGGCGCTGCCGCAATACCGCAAGCGGGTCTTGTTACTCTGGTTGTTGTGATGAAAAGCGTGGGGCTACCGGTGGAGGGAATAGGAATGATTCTGTCAATTGACTGGTTTATAGACCGCTTCAGAACCTCTGTCAATGTATGGGGAGATGTTATCGGTTCAGCAGTCATTGACCGCTTTGAGGGTAATATTGAAGATTAGGGTATAAGTTTATATTTATCGGTCCTGCTCCGATAATAGATTCCAAATTTCAAATTCCAGATTCCAGATTTTAAAAAATAGTCCGTTGTACGTTATTATATTTTAGTGTTCAATATTTTGAAGTGAGTATCCATTATTTCAATTTTTTGCGTATTTTCTTGAGTAGAACCTTATTTAAGGTGTCATATATAAAAGGCAATATCATGCGCTTGATTATATTGAAAGATTACAACTCTGTAAGCACCCGGTCGGCCGCTTACGTGGCATCACAGATCAGAAAGGCAAATCCATCTTCCGAAAATCCCTTTATTCTCGGACTACCCACCGGTTCGACACCTCTCGGAATGTACCGTGAACTAATCCGCTTTCACCGTGAAGGAATTGTATCGTTCAAAAATGTCATAACATTTAATATGGACGAATATGTCGGGATCCCGGAAAACCATCCTCAACGTTACCATAACTACATGAGTAAAAACTTTTTCGAACATATCGACATACCCACCGAAAATGTGAACATACTCGACGGCAACGCACAGGATATCGAACTGGAGTGCGCAGCTTACGAACGGAAAATCATGCAATACGGCGGTGTGAACCTTTTCGTTGGCGGCATCGGCGCAAACGGCCATATTGCTTTCAATGAGCCAGGCTCATCCCCGGAAAGTCGCACAAGAGTTGTGACACTTTCAGAGAATACTCGTGCTGCAAACTCAAGATTTTTTGTCAACGATATTACAAAGGTGCCCGAAACAGCCCTTACGGTTGGAATCGGTACTATACTGGATTCGGGCTCGGTGATGCTTATTGTGACCGGGAACAACAAGGCACACGCGCTCCGTATGGGTGTAGAAAACGGAGTCAACGATATTTGGCCCATCTCACATTTAAAGCTTCATCCGAACGGATTGATTGTTTGCAGCGAGGAGACTACAGGCGAATTAAAATCCGAAACTGTCAGTTATTATAAAGAAATCGAAAAGTCAAACACCGCCCCCGATAATCTATACAAAGACTGATTAAAGTAATAAAAGTTGCGAGTTATAGCCTAAGCAATCACCTCTCTTGGATTGCTTCGCTCACTTTGTTCACTCGCTATGACATACAGTAATTACGTTACAGTATTTATGAAACTGTGTACTTAGTTAAACGAAGAATATTCAATCAGTCTTTAGCCCGGATTATTCATAAAAATTACTTTACCGCAGAGGCGCAGAGGACACAGAGGACACAGAGGAAAACAATAAATTAAAAAGCATATATAAATCATTTTAAGGTCTAAAAAATTAAAAATATTATTATTGCTTTATCTCAGCGGCCTCTGCGTCTCTGCGGTAAAATTTATGAATTAATCGGATTAAACGTACGCCATGTACTACTTTTTGATCCGATATTTCCATTCTATGGTTTCAGAAATTCATCAGATGAAAGCACCCATGGCGTGAAGCGTGCTTTCCTGATTGCGCCCTTAAACCAGTAAACCTTATTTATGCGTACACCGATAGAAGTTTTCCCCTTCAAGTGTGGTTTGAATGATGCAATCCTGGCTGATAATTCCTTGACACCGTTCACATAATGGCGCATTTCACTTCCATCGAAGACAAGAGTGGCGTTGAACCATTCGCCGACAGGATGAGTATACTTCTCATCTTTCAGCGTCTGGTTGGTATCACCGGACTTCATGAAGGTATCAATATACCATTTATTGTCTTCAGTCAAGCGTGTTTCAATCAGCAAGCGGTTATCACTGCCATTTTCCTGAAGATGGAAAAAACGTTGTTCAGCAAGGCCATCGGGGTCAGGGCGAAAAATTATCTCGAGTGTAAATTTCTCAGCGCCTTCCAAGGGGTGTTTATCGACAATAAGGCCATCTTTTATACCGTCAAACTCCACGGCTTTTCCTCCGGGGGTATCGACTATTTTCGGCGAACCTGAAACTTCCGTTGTATTTCCACCGATACTTGTAAGATTATCTATGTTCCAGACCACCTGGCCAGGCATTTGGCCACGACTTCCAGTCCTGCGGGCAGAACAGGAAAAAACAAACATGAATAAAAGCAGAAGCGCTGAAATACGAATCATAGATTCCTCCAAATGTTTATGCGCCAGATAATTATTACTTAAAACATGAGGCTGGTATCTCCTGTTTTTCGATACCCGGCCCACTATAATAAATTTTGAGCAGCCTGCCATCCTCTCTTGTGAAAAATGTTGCCTTTACAGGATACGAACCCGCATCGAGCGCTACGAAGCCCCGTCTTTCACGAACCGGGTCGGAGCCGTTGGTACTCACAACTCTCTGTGAACCGATAGATATTGAAGAGAATCCATCCGACCGTGAATAGAAAGCATATACACCCTTCCTCGGTACTGTGATGAAACCCTCAAATGTAAAACCATGTGCTTCCCCGTTCCCTTCAAAGGGAAGCTGGAAACGCTCAGTCGAACCGGACTTCTTGTGTTTAAGCGCGTTGAATTCAGGGAGTTTCTTCCATTTTCCCTCGTAGTAGCGGTAAACCAGTCCCTGTGAAGACAGTTTACGTTTTCGAGATTTTAACAGTTTAAGGGAACGTGGCTTAACCTGTTTTTCGATGTCTGAGTTATACTCTTCCACTGTGTAGCCGTACTCCTTGAGCTTTTCCACTCCTGCACGCCCGGCGACTTTGCAGAAGCGCCCGACAAGCTCAGTGAAAGCGGGATTAACATCGAGTAAAAGCTTCTCATGGTCTACAAGCCAGGCATCACCCCGGTTTCTGTCACTCTCTATAAGAGCATAATCCACACTGAGGCGGGCGGACATCACACGCTCGTGAACATCCGGCATGTGTTCTACAAGTAATTCAGCATCATCCCACAGGGAATCAGAACGGGCGAGGATACCATCAGTCAGGTATTCTGCATCAGGCCCGGTCCATATATTCATGTGAATATTATCATCTTCAACCCTGCCGTGCAGCATATCTACATACGCTCTTATCGGTTC
>JABHYP010000049.1 GCA_018656855.1 Candidatus Latescibacterota bacterium
ACAAAATCGCCTTTCGGGATAAGTGCCGCAAATTCAAGGCGAGGGATGTTAAGCAAGAATACGTGCATAGAGCTACCAAAATATTTTTGCATAAGCTCGTAACCAATTTTGAATTCGCATATATACGTTTTCGTTGTCCTTGGCAAACGGTACCCAAAACCTGCTTCCTCAAAGAGCTGCAACGATGAGGCTCTTAGCCCGACTGCCCCAACAATCAAATCATAAGACTTTGAAAGGCCGTTACGAGTAGTGATATGCGGGCGTTCCATATTCCAGTTGATACTCTCAACAAAGTCCTTTATAAGATGTGCACCTTTATTATTAATCAGTTTCTGTAAATAACCATCAAAACTGCTCCATTTATGTTCTTTTGTCCCAAGCGGTCCAGCTCCGCGATAAACTGCCGCAATTCTCTGCTCATCGAGTGGAGTATCAATATTGACGCTTCCAATATCCATATGTAATGTATAGGATTGTATCCCTCTTTGCAAAACTTCAGAGGGTATAATTATTCCTTCGGCGGAAAGGATTTGTGTGAGTGATTCCGAGACAATTCCTCCACAGTGGTTACAACCCGCAGGGCCGTATCGGGAGAAATCCTGTTGCTCAAAGACGTCAACTTTAACATCCAGGCCAATTCTTTCAGCCAAATCCAGAAAAAAGTAAGTAAAAAAACTGCCTGCAGGTCCATTTCCTATTACTGCTATTTCAGAACTGTTTTCTAATTTAATCCCAGATATTTGTTTCTTGAGGTATTTCATGTTGCGCTCCAAAAAACATTATAATTTATTTTACTCTTTAATGTAATCTCTGCCACGTCATAAAAAATCCTATAATTTATTCCCCTAATGATGTTTAAAACAGTTCATTTATTTTCAATAACCTTCATTTCTATTTTCATCCCTGAAGAATAAATCTTCTCACCTTTATCTGTTATCATCAATAGTTCTATCGATTCCAAACCGTTCAAAATATCCTGTGTTTTTTCTTTTCCCAGGACAAAAAATGCTGTAGACCATGCATCAGCCTGAGCCGGATCCGGAGAAATTACGGTAACGCTGGCACTTCCCTTTGCAGGAAAACCGGTTTCAGGGTCGAGTATATGATGATATTTTACCCCACCCTCTTCAAAAACTCTTTCATAGTCACCGGAAGTAATCACGGCAACATCTGAGAGTTCAAGAGCGCCTACTACTCCTTCACCACGGGGATTTCTTATCCCTATTATCCAAGGTTTTCCATTGTTTGAACCCAACGAATAAATATCACCTCCAGCATCTATCAGCGCAGATTTTATTCCAGCCTGTTCCAGAACTATTTTGGCCTCGCCAATTGCATATCCTTTTGCAATTGATCCTAAATCTATTTTTATTCCCTCTTTTTTTTTAATGATTTTATCATTTTCAACAGCAATGTATTCGTACCCGACAGTTTTCAACACTTCTTCGATTTTTTCCCTGTGAGGTAACTTCGGTGAATCGCTGAAAAAACCCCAGAGTTTTATTAGGGGGAAAATGGTAATATCAAATTTTCCGCCACTCTTTTTACTTACTTGAAGGGCAGTTTTAACAAGCGCTACAATTTCTTCATCTTCAATAGGTTTATTGTTATTATTGAAAGCATAAACAGGGCTTTCTGGATTTATTGCGTTAAATTTTACATCAATTTCCTCAATTCTCTCAAAGGCTAGTTCAATTGCAGGTAAAACATTTATATTACCCGGCACCTGGATAGTGCAAAACGTATCCATCAGAAAACGAGTTTGTGATTGAACAGGATAGGGATCGTACCATATAAATCTCCATAAAAGAATAATCATGATACTAACAATACCAGCCACTAATGCAATATTTTTCCGCATATTCAAAAAACCTATGACCCATTATTCTTTCAGAACGTCGACCTCAAGCCTGCTGTTAACCAGTTGAACTTGAGGTTATCATCTTGATTTTTACCCACTTTTTCCAGTCGGCAATATCATACTGAATCTGTATCATTGAACAGGGAGCTAAAAGTGATCTGTATTCCCGGAGTTACTGATATATACTCTTCCTCGACGGGTGCAGTGGTAATAAAACCATTGAAATTATGCTTGGCATAATCATAATGCAGCATTGCTTTCCCCCATGACGCAATAAGGTACTAACTTATTCAACACATTTGAAAGCCTTAAAAATTACAGCTTTTCAATAGTTTGCATTTTTTCACATATATGAATGTAGGCCTGAGAGAAGATAATTTACCCCGAACAACGTAAACATCGTGGCAAGAAATCCAACAATGGATATCCATGCGGTGATGTTCCCCCTGCGTCCATGAACAACACGGACATGAAGGTATAACGCATAAACAATCCATGTTATGAGCGCCCATGTTTCTTTTGGATCCCATGACCAGTAATCTCCCCAGGCATATTTGGCCCAGACCGCTCCGAAAATCAGTGCGCCGATTGTAAAAATCGGGAATCCGATAATTATAGCACGGTAGCTTATTTTATCCAGCTCAGAGAGATTGGGGAATATTCTCGATACGAAAGAGTCTTCTTTAGATTTTTGCCTAATCAGGTACATTATACTCGTGCCGAAAGCGAGAGCAAAAGCAGATTCACCTATAAATGACAGCACAACATGCCAGACCAGCCACTGACTCTGGAGCGCCGGTATAAGCGGTACGATTTCTTTTGAAGTCGTCGGGAGGGATGAAAAAGCCATGAGAAGAAAAACGACCGGAAGAATAAAGACTCCGAACGAACGGTTTTTTAATTTTATTTCCATGATGATATAAAATAAAACTATGGTGCAGCTGAAAAAATTCAGTGATTCGTACATGTTTGTAACTGGCATGAACTTAGCCTCTACAGACCTGATTACAAGTCCGATGAGCTGAAAAACAAATCCGAATATGAGAAGCACACTACCGGTTTTTACCAGTATGCCCGTTTTTTTCCAAAAGGAAAGAAAGTAGATTATCATGGTTAAGGAGTAACAGACAAACGCTAAATAGAAAAGATTAACATCTATTGGCTGGCTCACTTTTTTATTCCCTTTTCTTGTAATATTTCAAGTATTATTGACGGTTTTATTTATAAACTGCCTGTGAGAATCGTGATCGCCTCTGGTGGTGGCACCGATTAATATTCTTCCGTTAACCTCGCAGACCCATATACGTTCAGGTCGAACAAAGAAAGAAAATAACATACCAACTGACATAATAAATGCACCTGCCCACATTAACTGACTTCCTTTATCCTTTACAACTCCCAGAACCGTATAGTACTCTTCGTTATTGCTGGCGATTTTGCTGCCGCTATTTTTTATATCCTGCATTGTAAACAGAATGTTAAGGTCTTTTTCCATTGGCATGTTCATACGCGGGAAGTTTTTAAATGCATAAACACTCCATTTTACTACATCATGAACGATGACTTCCAGTTTTACTGCCGGATTAGGCTCTCCCGAAACCGACCGGGAGTGTTTGAAGTCTCCGTGAAGTTCTACCATGCTTATTTTTATACTGTCCTCGAATCCTGGCACCGGATACTGCACTCCTTTTACCATATCAAATACAGCCAGGGGAGGCACTTCTGCCGGAATTCCTTTAAGCCTTACATCGACTATTGCAGTATCATTATCTGACACTGCCGTCTCCATTACTTTACTTTTCCCGTAACCGGACTGGAAGATGGTGAAACCGTTACATATCAGCGGGTGATTGACTCTGATATCGGTATCAAAGGAAGGTAGAGACGGCTTTGTAACAGTAACAGAACTTGTGTAAGACTTCGGGCGGCCCGGAAAGTCTTCATAGAACTCTACATCAAAATGATTCAAGCTGATTTCAAATCCCAGTGGGATTGTGCTTTTGCCCGGAAAAGTGACTTCGGAGACAGAATGTCCTTTTTCAAGAATAATCTTTCCTCTTCTTCCAGTAACCAGACTGACAAGCCCCCCAAGAAGAAGAATGAGAAGACTTAAATGAATAAAAGAGGAACCGAGATATCCAATTCTCCATTTTTCACCGAATAATCTGTGATTATCAATTTTTCGAAGTCTGAAACCAGATGAGGTAAATGTTTTGCCAATATCATCGAGTGTTTTGTCCTGAACCGTAACATAAATTGGCAAACGAGCAATTTTTTCAGCGCTGACAACTGTATCAGGCATAAATGTTTTTTTCAAAATTGCCGGGAATTTCAGCAACGAACATAGAAAAAGATTCATGCCCAAAAGGCCTGAAAGGCTCAGAAAAAGAGGGGAATGATAGGTGATGTCAAACCTAAAAACTTTTATGATGAAGCTGGTAACAGCACTATATTGTTCACGATAATAATCTGCCGACTGTCCCTGAGGAATGATTGTTCCGACAACGGAAATAACTACAATTGAAATCATAATAATTATTCCGAACTGTATGGAACTTAAGGTCTTTAATAAACCGATATCGTATTTTTTCTCTGGAGAATTCATAAATCAGGCAACCTGCTTTTATGCTCTTTATTAAAAACCATTTTCAGTTTATTTTTCATCAATAAAAAGCTCATTAATAGACTCAACAAGCCGGTTTCGCACTTCTCCCGATTCTGAAGTTCTCATAATGATAGTAGGGTTATGAAGGATTTTTCTAACAATACGACGGG
>JABHYP010000536.1 GCA_018656855.1 Candidatus Latescibacterota bacterium
CGATGTCCAGCTGTGTCCCTGATTAGGCATTCCCCAATCAGAAGTTGTACCGTCGCCCCAGCTAAACTGATATTCAATTTCATGCCCAAGACTGCTCCATGCGCCGCTTGCAGCATAGCTTTCAAAAGTACCGACATCTACATTATCCGGCCCACTGACTATGGTTGGCATGTTGACAGTTTCAGCGCCGCCGCCACCGCCACCGCCACCGCCATCCGGTATGAAATTCGCCGTCACCGACTTATTCGATGTCATGGTGACCGTTGTTGTGAGTAATGTGCCCCCCGCGTCACCGCTCCAGCCCGTAAAAACGAATCCCTCCATCGGGTTTGCTGTCAATGTAATTTCAGAGCCCGAGGTATACTCAGCTGATGGGGGATGGTTAACGGACCCCATAGCAATATCATAATTAACAGTCAGTGTGTACGTGGGCAGTTGAGGTTCTGTCACCGCAACTGCGAGACCTTCCGAGATACCCGACATGATACTCTGATCGTTCTGGCAACGAGCCTGAACCATGACACTGTATGCTCCCGTCGATGTCCACGTATGACTAGCAGAAGGGCCACCCCATCCTGAGTCCGTGCCGTCACCCCAGAAAAACTGATACTGAACTGGATGGCCGATGCTGCTTGTTGCGCCACCGGAGCTAAAACTTGCGGAAATCCCTTTTTCAACCGATGCGGGACCGGTTGGAGCGTACGGCATGGTGATAGTTTCGGGGGGTGTTTCAAGCTCAAAATACGCAATGACGGATTTGTTGCTGTCCATATAAACAGTTGTGGGATTTGCTGTTCCGGATGCATCGCTGCCCCAGCCGGTGAAAACATAACCATTATTTGCTATCGCTTCAACAGTTACAGGCACACCTTCGCCGTACGGTCCCATGGGAGACACATCCACATAACCCCCATCGGCAGGCGAAGCGTCCCATGTTAGATTATATGTTATCGCGAAATTGGCCGTGACGGATTTATTGCTGTCCATGACAACATATACAGTGAAGTCCATGCCCGAAGCGTCGCCGCCCCAGCCTAAGAAAACATAATTAGGATTAGGATTTGCGGTCAAAGATACCGTCGTGCTATCCGTGTAAACAGGACCGGGAGGATTCTGTGAAACCGATCCTCCGGCGGTATCGTAAGTTACTGTCAGCGTGTATTGCGCATAACCAAACGCGCTGAATGAAAGCAAACAAACTAAAAATATTATGGATACGTAAAATTTTCTTTTCATTTTATTATCTCCACTGTTTTCTATTTTAATAAATCAATATTTTATTCAACGATACAAAAAATACAATAAACAGGCAACTGTCGGTGATATTAATCACTTTCTAATTGAATTTTATTTAAAAAAATTTGATTTTGTCAATTGTAATTTTTATTTAATCCGAATAATGAAGGTGTTTTGAAAACCTTTCCTGGTGGTTCTTTTCATAAATAATGTGACATATTAAACTTAAATCAGGCATAACCATTGCAAGGCATAGCCGAATCAATCCCCACTTGAGATTGCTTCGCTCACTCCGATCACTCGCAATGACGTATGATAATTACATTACAGTATTTATGAAACCGTGTACATAGCATAATTTACCCTATTTTATAAAAGAGTATTAATGTGGATGTTTTCAATATATCCTTATGCGGAGAAATGTCAATATGAAGTTGAGCAGAATAAGATACCATGCTATAAAGCATAAAAAAACGCCCGATGGGGCGCCTTCTTTTCATACGGGTATATGGTATCACTTAAACGAGCAGCGAACCGGTGCAAATGCCGTAAGACTTTTCACAGCCATCGCCTTATCCATGATTTGATACCGCCTGATGCTTTCACAATGATTAAAGGTTTCATACATCGCTGTGCTACCGTGTGGGAAATTGAATCTCTGGTGACCCGGTAAATCAATGGATCTTGAGTAGAACCAAACACAACCAGATCATAATTCTCTGCCTCCTCAAGGATAGCCTCAACAGTTTCAGGAGCATTTATACGTTTGGTTTTTATACGATTGATATTTATATGCCTCCGGTTGTTTTTATGCTTCTCCAATAATTGTTCCAGGCTGATTCTTTCTTTATGGTCATTCACGGTAAAAGCAACTATTTCGCCATCATCCTTTTCCGCCAGGATACTCGCTATTTCGAGAGCAAAAACTCCATTCGGGCCGCCTGCAAGCGGTACTAGTATACGCTTGAATTTGATATTACCGCAGCCTTTCAGTATTACCACATTACTTGGTGATCTTTCAATAACTGCATCTAAAGTACTACCGAGTCTGAAACCGTAGGTTCGCGATTTTCCATGCCATCCCATAATGAGCATATCAATTTTCTTTTCCCGTACAGCGCTTACAATGCGGCGGGCAATGTTACGGCAGTAATTTATAGTTATGGAAATGGGAAATCTGAGTACAAGGTATAACATCATCTCCACAATTCCCTCTTTCCCTTCCAGCATGTACTTTTCTGCATCTGCTAACGGAACCTGACCGGGAACGGGAACCATATGAAGAAGTTGAACCCGTGCATTTTTTGTTTGGCTGAGCACATAGGTTGTTCGAATGATCTCAAAAGCATTATCCGGATTTGCCACAGCAACCATTATACGGTATTCATCACCCTCAGGAGCTTCTTCCTCCTCAAGCACATGAATTTCATCACTTGTTGGCACTGCACGGGATTTAGAGTAAAAGTGGTATATTCCAATTCCCGCAAGTATCCAGGCCGGAGCGACAATCCAGGCTATAAAGCTCATGTGAATAATCCATACTGCCAGTATTCCCTGGCATATTATCGCAGCCAGGGGCAGCCAAGGGAAAAACGGCATAACAAAACCGTATGACAATTCATCGCACATATTCAAACGGATTTTTATCACACAGATATTTACAAGGAAAAAAAGGAAGAGAAACATAATACTTGCACTCGATGCCACATCCATGGTTGGAAGCAATATGGCCACACTTATGACAATTAATCCGGTGAACATCAACGCTACCCAGGGAGTCTTTCGCTTCTGTGAAATACTTGCAAAAAAAGCTGGCAGCATGCGGTCGCGGCCAAGCGCGTACGATGCTCTTGTTGCCGAAAAGATTGTGGCGTTTAACGCTGATGTTGAAGCGAAGATAACAGCCAGTGTCAGAAGAAAATTTCCATACGGTATAAGACGTGAAATTGCCTCACCGAAACCTTTTTCCTTGAAATTACCGATCCATTCCCATGGCAATCCTGTTACTCCCGGTGATCCTGCTTTTACAGCGACAAGTGAGGCAAACGCAACTAAAACATAGGTAAATGTGACAATAAATACGGAATATATCATCGCTTTCGGAAGATTACGTTTTGGATCTATTACCTCATCACCGGCCTGGGCAATAACCTCATACCCCTCAAAAGCCACATAGGTAAAGCCCATTGTGATGAAAAGTTTTGACCATCCGTACGGAAGGAAAGGATTCAGATTTTGAAGCCGTGAGGGATCTTTTACAGCCACAATCAAACCGATAATCCCTATTGCGATAAGGAAAATAGTCTGGCCGAGTGTAATGAAAGCTCCTATTTTACCTGTTGCTGATGCGCCTCTGTAATTGATATAGAGAAAAAGTCCCGCTATTAGTAAAGCGCCTATCTTTTCAATGAAGTATATTGAAAAAGGAATCCAGGTGAGCAGTCCCAGTCCCTCAAAATAGCGAACTGTGTAAATTGCAAATGTAACTGCATATAAGCTTCCTGCCACGCTTGAGGCAAACCACTCCATCCACCCGGCAACAAAGCTGTTCCCGCGTCCGAAAGCAAGACGGGCAAAATTGTATGCCCCGCCGGCATGGGGAATTGCAGAACTGAGTTCGGCATACGAAAGCGCTGTGAAAATTGCCACGGCACCATTAAGGGAAAAAGTAAGGAGAACACCGCCGGGCCCGGCAACATGAATTGCATTACCGATTCCGAGAAAGACACCCGCGCCTATCATCATTCCCAGACCCATCATGGTAATGTGAAACAGCGTGAGTTCCCTGGAGAGTTCTGAGGAAATATTAGTACTATCTTCTTTCATGCAGTTTCTCTAATATCTCCCTGATTGAATGAAGCTTTTTTTCGGCAATTAACTCAATTGTTTTTCGGCTCCACAACGTAAGATACATTATGAAACCAAGTGCGAATACAATAATAATACTGCCTACAATCAGATCTATTTCCATAAAGCGAACCTATTATATCATACTTTTGTAAAAGATTCTTAACCTGTGGGCTTTCAATATATGTTCTTTCAGAGAAATGTCAATATGAAGTTGAGCAGAATAATTTCACCATTTATAACTAAAAGGATTCCTGTTGTGTGTAGTAATTGTGCGGTAAAGGATGGATAAAAGCGAGCGAGATAATCCGATACATTCAGGTTTCAGACTCAGGCGCCATTGCTCAATCTTACCGCTACTCTGAGGATAATACGGCTATGTTCTCACATGAGTTATACCTCTAATTCTGATAAATTCATTGAAATCTCCGGCTTTAAACTGCTGCCCATTAGCTGAAAATACGCTTGTATAAGACATTCAAAAAAGCTATTATCCTTTCATAAAGATGGTTGAGGTAATATGTAAACCGGATGATTTTAATATTGGGAATATCGTTCACTATAATTTCCTGAGAATTGTCATATTAAGTGATTTATTCACTGAAAACCAATCATTCCGAAAAGGAGTCATCATGGTACTATTCTATGGTCTTGCGTTAATATCCGCCGCCGGTTTTTTGCAGGGTTCATTTTATCTTCCCATGACATTCACCAGAAAATGGGAATGGGAACATACATGGTCGATATTTTCCCTGACAGGGATGATTGTTTTTAGCTGGATTTTCATTCTTTTTACAGTACCAAATATTTTTTCCGTCTATTTTGCAACATCATCACGAGAGTTAATCATATTGAGTATCTTCGGAGGTTTGTGGGGAATCGGCGGCTTATTGAACGGACTTGCGATGGCTAAACTGGGTATGGCTCTTGCATATCCCATTGTTCTCGGCACTGTTTCGTGTCTCGGCGCTTTGATACCGCTAATAGTATTTTTCCCGTCAACGTTATTTACACCAAAAGGTTTGGTTTTAATTACCGGAACATTCGTTACCATTATCGGAATTATCCTGTGTTCGAGGGCATTTTCACGTAAACAGCCGTCAGTTCCGTCCTCTTCAGATATCGAGGGAGGTTCGATAACTGCAAAGCTTTCAATAGCGATTGCTGCGGGAGTGATGTCGTCGCTTTTGAATGTTGGGTTTGCATACAG
>JABHYP010000537.1 GCA_018656855.1 Candidatus Latescibacterota bacterium
AGCAGGTATCTCTCACCCAAAAATGTGCCGTTACACCTCTCGTATGGTCGGGGAACGAACTGGACCTCGGGTACATGCCTTGTGGCACGAGGTCAGTGGTTACATTTCCTTTACCGAAGCAGAAAACAGAGGAAAATCTACCTTCTTTCCCGGAGCCTTTCACGATTCACTGGAAAGGCAATTTTGTTACGTCTATAGAGCCTGTGCCTGAAGACAGAATTCGCCTTTACTGACTGAAATCATAATCATGAAATAAATACTTGATAATGGACAGACGTACCATGCAGACAATTAGCCGAGCAATATCGGTTTAATGTGATTATGCAAATATTTTCCAGTCAGGATTACTGCAAAAGGAGGATTTCATGGCTTTAGCGAGAGTAATAGTATTATTCTCCGCTGTACTCCTTCACAACATTTAAGACACTTACAGTTAAAAGTTAAGGTGCACTTTTCACAAACAGCAAGTGTTTTTTTAAACCTCTTTTTTCTCTCGATGTAATAAACTAACTTCAATTTCTAACCTCATTTCTCATACTTCATCTTGACTTTTACAATTATTCAGATAAATTTAAAGCAGAGTATTCAGAAGTGTTTGCAAGCTAAGATATTACTGCCATGATTGTGAAAGAGATTCAAATTTATATTTAATTTAACTTTTGAGGGCATTATATGAAAAGGACGTCAATAAAAATAACTATCATTTTTCTTTGTGCTTTTGTAACAGTTATTAATTTCTTCATCCAGCCTGCATTATCACAATCAGATTACGGCACTCAGATAACCTTCGATGGCAATGATAAATGGCTGCTTGATTGGTCACCTGACGGCAAATGGATTACGTACACTTCCAGAGAATATCACTCAAATATTATTGTTATTCCAGCAGAGGGCGGAGAGGAAATAAATCTCTCCACAAATTTCAGGGGTGTTAGTAATTACCCCTCTTTCACTTCTGACTCGAAAGCGGTATCGTTTTCAAACGATAATGCTAACAATAACTGGAGTATAGGGAGTATTACTATTGAAACCATGGGGTATAGCCCAGTTAGAGCGAACGCCATGATGGGTGCATGGAGTCATCGCGGACAGTATTTTGCGTATAGAATTCCATCGACATCAGGTCTAATTTTATTCGATACTGTGAGTAGTGAGTCAAGAATAATTTACAGCGATGGAAATACTTATGGGGTACCCTGTTTCAGTCCGGATGATGCTTTCGTTATCACTACACTGGAAGCTCAAGGCAGTTCCAGAAGACTTTTTAAGATTCCTGTAGAAGGGGGCGAACCGGAAAAACTGACGTTTCATGGTGAGTTACAGGACTGGTTCCCCGATTATTCTCCTGATGGAAAATGGATTCTTTATACGCATCTTGACATCGATTTGTATAATAATCCCAATTTACAGGGACATGCCCATAAACTTTACATATTGAATACAGAAACAGGTGAATCAGAACCCGTTTTCCCAGAGTTAGAATCTTCTCATTGGAATGGGAGTTTTTCTTCAGACGGGAGTAAGATTTGCTTCCTTCTAAAAGTTGGCGGTGTAAATGAAGTTTTCATTGCTGATTTACCATCACTGTTGATCACTCCACGTGAAATTGATTTTGGTACGGTTGACTTTAGCAGAGTACATCATAAGCAACTTACACTGAAAAATATTCGGTCATCCACCCCTCTCACTATCGACAACATAACCTGCGATAACGAATATTTTACTTTCAGCCCCGTTTCAGGCGTCATTGCTCCGGGCGACAGCCTCGTTATCACGGTTACCTTCAGCCCTGATGACTTTGGCGAACAAAGCGCCATTATTACCATTCAGAGCGGTGATATTATCAATACATTACCTGTAAGTGGAACCGGTTTGGGGAAAGTATTACGGGAGACATCACTCGTTGAGGGCGAAAAGCTGTATTACAGGTCGATCAAAATTATTACATGGGAGTATTGCCTGGTTGAAAATATAACCATCGAATACTCGGCAGATGATGGAGAAACGTGGCATTTAGTTGGCTCGAACATTCCCGTATTAAATAATAAATATTTCTGGAGAGTACCGAATATCAGTTTAACTGATTGCCTCTTAAAGCTTTCTGACTCAGCCGATCCTTCATTCTTTACTATCAGCGATTCCTTTGTCGTTGATAATGTAATTCCACCTTCTGCGGAAAGCAGGCTGGTTATTAATGAAGTAATGTCTTCAAATAATACGATCTTGACAGATAAAGATGGTGAGTATTCTGACTGGATTGAATTACTTAATTTCGGTGACACTCCTATTGTCCTGACTGATTATGGACTGTCAGATAGACCATCCAATTCCTATAAATGGATTTTTCCGGATATTGTTATTAATCCCGGGCAGTATTTAATTATTTTTGCTTCCGGTAAAGACCTGAAAGCTCCTGAGAACTCTTATCTTCACACTAGTTTTAAGGTAAATGCAACAGGAGAAACGTTACAATTAACCGACAGTTCAGGAAATATTTGCGACAGCGTGGAAACAGGTTTTATTCAGACTGACGAGTCGCTTGGCAGGCAACCAGATGAAAGCTCAAATTGGGTGTATTTTACTGAACCAACACCAGGAGAAGGCAATTACACTACTGGAAGGGAATATGCGGCTTCAGTAATGGCATCGATTCCCGGCGGACTTTATGATAATATTGTAACTGTTGAACTTTCTGTTAATTCTTCAAATGCTAAAATCCGGTATACACTGGATGGGTCAGAACCCACAGCAACCTCGACGAAGTATGTAAATCCCATATCTATCGACAAAACAAGTGTTTTAAGAGCGCGAGCTTTTGAAGATGGTTTCCTGCCCGGGAAAATTAATACAAACACCTATTTAATTAATGAACAGACAACTCTTCCTGTCGTTTCCTTATCAACCGATCCGGATAATTTTTTCGATGATGAAATCGGGATTTATGTTAACTACTACAAGAATTGGGAGAGACAGGTCCATATCGAATTTTTCGAGCCTAATGGCACCTTTGGTTTTGAAATAGATGCCGGAGCATCGATTTACGGACAGGGGACCAGAGGGTATCCTGAAAAGACCTTAGCAATTTATTTGCGTGGCAAATACGGCTATGAGAGCGTTAACTATCAAA
>JABHYP010000538.1 GCA_018656855.1 Candidatus Latescibacterota bacterium
GAAAAGCCATTTTGTCAATGTACCGCCTGCCTACAAGCGGCATAAAGGAACTCTTTTCCGACCTCCGGGCGCTCCATCGGAGTGATGTTTCATCGAGAATTACAGGGTGTATGCCAAGAAAAGTTTCGGGATGTTTTTCGGGTATGTCGACAGTGTAATCTCCGCTGTATAAGCTTTCGAGCCTGAAAGACCTGTCCTGTGTGCTCCAGTTATATACCCACTGAAATTCACTGTCACGATAATACCACGCCGCCATCGAGAGGAATCTGTCCTCAAGCCCGCGGGGATAATCTCTTCTGCGATGTGCATATCCCCCGACATCTCCAAGGCTCACCGGATCGCGCCGGTTGTCGAGTGCGGCAATTGTGAGCGAGGCTGCATCCCTCAGTCTGCCGTTTTCAAGATACGAGTCATCGCCCTGTGCCATAAGATAATTGAGAGTGTGTGTCACTCCATAGTTTAGATAACCTCCCGCATCATCGTTCGGGCGGTACGATTGAGCCTGACCGTCAAAACAGCGCCTGAACTTTTCAGCCACATCATCCAGCCCGGAAATTCCGTACTTGCCGGTAAAATAACGGTGTGCATAAAAGAGGCTCAGCGCCATGAACGTTGAATGATTCTGGCGCATTTCTCCGGGCAGGCACCTGTCCGCATCGAGCAGCGGGATGGGCTTTCCGCGGCAGAAATTAAAATACCCCCATAGCACCTCGTCGATGATTCTATGGTCTTTTATGGTAAAGAACGGGTCCTCATCGAGAAGATCCCAGACAAGAACCATCTTCCAGAAAAGGAAATAGACGTTTGTCCAGGGTTCGGGTATCCATTTACCGGTCTTTTCGCCGCGCTCGTAAAGAAAATACATGCCGTCACGGAAATGCTCCGCCCATTTTTTATTTCCGGTCAGGTAGTAGCTAAGCCCCCAGTCCGGCATGAGACCGTAGGAAATCCTGTTGACATTTATATCTTTTCTTACACTATCAAATATACGCTTTACTCCCTCCGGAGCTTTTGGAAAATTAAGCGAGGTTTTCAGATGATGAATCGATTCAATGGTTCTTGCTCCGTCCTCAATCAGGCTCAGGAATGTGTCGAATCCCATCTGTATATCTTCATCCCTGCTCACACCTATAACAAGAACATAACAGTCAGGATCCCAGAGCGAGGTTATCGGGTGAATAACAACGCCGCTATTTCCCGGAAAATATGCATCGGCAAAGGCGCAACGTTTCCTGTAAAGCTCGAGCGCCCAACGGTTGTTCGTGATATTACCGATTACAATGAGGTGCTTTCCGTGAAAGTCGCTCTCACTCAGTTCATCGGCATTATGAAAAGGGATTTCATGCCCGCATTTACGTGCAAGTTTTAGGCGAAGGTCTTCCGCTATGGATTCGGAAGAACCGGGATACACCACCATTACCTTATCAGGGTTAACGGGGATTGAAAACGTTCGGACTTTAACTTTACCGGGAAATGCGCCGGGGATAAACTCGTTATCAACATCGTAAGCGAATAAATTACCTACCGGATTAAAAACCAGAATTCCGCAGACAAGAACAATGGTGAACAAAAACGTTGAGTTAGAACGTTTGAAAAACAGCTTTTTCATCTTTACGACATACCCCTTTCACAAGCAGCATTATAACTATAAAAACATTTGATGTTTTGACGTTAACAGTTAAGGTATACTATCCTGCTCGTTCTTTCCAGTATTATTTCTCCTTTTCCGCTTTCATATCCTGCCCTATTATTTTATACTTAAAAAACCGGAATTCTCTGGCAAAGGGGCAAAGGCAAATACTCAATACACAATTCTTAAATTTTGATACCCAACTCTGGAATATTTCAACTGACAACTGAACACAGACCAATTTGTAATCTGGAATTTTGAATCTATTTTAAGGAATAAAGATAATGCCAAAAAAATCACTCCGGGAGTACCTGAAAGTTTACCGAAGTCTGCTTCTTGACAATATTTTGCCCTACTGGAATAAACATGGCCTTGACCGTGAGTACGGCGGTTTTCTTAACTGTATGAAAGACGACGGCGCACTGATTTCCGAAGACAAGTATATGTGGTCGCAGGGAAGAGGGCTATGGACATTCTCTCACGTATACAAACACTATGATCAGACTGAAAAAATCAGTGATTTTATTAAAAAAACATACACATTCCTTGTTTCGAATGCTATCGATGAAAACGGTGACTTCGCCAACCGTCTCGGCCGAACGGGCGAAAAGCTCGATGGCCCCATCAGCATTTACAGCGATATATTCACTTCGATAGGTTTAATCGAGTATTACCATGCGACACAGGCAAAGGAAGCGCTTGAGATTGCCCGCAAAACCGCCCGCAGGATTGCCCGGAGGATTCAGCAGCCCGATTTCGCCGCTGTTGCGCCGTTCAAACTGAAACCGGGTTATCATCTCCAGGGCGTACTCTTTCTCTCATTGAACATGCTCACTCCCCTGCTGGAGGAAATTTCCGATCCTGAACTTGAAAAGGAAGCCGATAGATGCCTCCGGCTTATCAGCGACTATCACATGGACAGTACGAGGAAATTGAATATAGAAATGCTCGATCAGGATTACAGAGAAGTTGACTTTCCCGGAGGGCGTGATTACGTGCCGGGCCACGGGATAGAATGCGCATGGATTCTCATGCTCGAGGCCAGGCGAAAAGACGACGACCGGCTAATGGACACTGCCATGAAAATCCTGCGCTGGCATATAGAAAAAGGCTGGGATGATGAATACGGTGGCATATACTGGTGGCTCAACATCGACGGTGACACACCATACGAGAAAAACTGGCAATGTAAGCTCTGGTGGCCTCATGCTGAGGGACTGCTCGCATTTATGCTTGCCTATGAAATTACGCATGATGCCTGGTATCTGGACTGGTTTGAAAAAATAAACGAATATTCTTTCAAAACGTTCACCGATCACGAGAACGGTGAGTGGTGTCAGCGCCTTGACCGTAAAGGCAATCCCATCACCCAAACGCTCGTACTGCCGGTAAAGGACCCTTTCCACCTTCCGAGAGCGGTTATGTTTATTATCGAAAGCATCGAGCGTCAAATTAGATAATTTCCCTTATTGTTAAAAGAAGAAACACCAGAATAATTAATATCTGTAAAATGTGAATAGGTTTAAAACTAATCGTAAAAAAAGGAGAATTTCACAGATGCTAAAAACGGTCTTCGGATTAATGATGCTCATGTTTTTCATTTTCTCTCCCGCTCAGGCGCTTGAACGCCCTGATGTCGAGTTCAAAATCTTTCAGTTCCCTCCGAACATGATACCACGCATAGACGGAAACACCGATGACTGGAATATGGTACCGGATTCGTATGCTATCGAAACCGACCAGATCAAAGATACTGTCCACAACAGCAAAATGGACAAAAACGACCTCGATGTATCGGTGAAAGTCGGCTGGGTGAAAGGGCTCGACAGGCTTTATTTCCTCTATGAAGCATATGACGACTTCTGGGATTTCAAACATCCAAACCTTCACAACGATATTTTTGAAATAGTCGTGGACGCAGACCTTTCCGGAGGAGCGTTAATTCCCGGGATGCGCGATGACAAATTTTTTAAATCGGGCACATGGGAAGGCTATCTGTATCATGGCGTCCATGCACAGAATTATCACATCTTTACACCGACTGAAGGGAAACCATGGACGATGGTCTGGGGCTGCCAGCCCTGGATACTCGAACTACCCTGGTCAAATGCAGCGTATTCGTATAATTTCAAGCACAGTGAAAGCGGAAAACTCATACTCGAATTCTGGATAACACCTTTCGATTATGCCCCTAACGAAGGCCCTGAACGCGCTGTGGTATCAAAACTCGATGAAAACGGACTCATTGGTCTTTCGTGGAGTATTCTCGACTATGATAATGATATTTTAGAGCCCCAGCAGTACGATGGATTCTGGAATCTTTCACAAAAGACAACCATGTACGGCCACGCCTCAGACCTTGTCGCGTTCAGACTCATGCCGATCGAGAAAAACCTCCGCAAACCTATCGAGGCGCAGTGGGATTTCAAGATAATCGATATGGACAGGCGGCTTGTCGCGTTTAAGGACATGTCCTATGGAAATATCACATCGTGGAAATGGGATTTCGGAGATGGCGCAACATCAACAGAACAGAATCCGATCCACCAGTACGAAAATCCCGGTCAGCAGTACGTGGTTATCCTGTATGTAGAAGGCCCTGAAGGCAGGGCACGGATGTCGAAAGTATGGGATGTAGCGATCAGATAAAAGGCAATGCTCTCTGAACCGCACTCACGTTTCTTATTGCCCTTTGGGAAGTAAGATTATAACACTGTATTAACAACGGGTTACTGACAACGGACCATGGACATTATCTGGATTTTTTAATCATGACAATCATTATTAATCCCGGAAATCCTGGTTCAAATCTTGTTCTTTTATGGTAAAGCACACATTTTCAAAAATACTGTAACGTAATTACTGCATGTCATTGCGAGTGAACGGAGTGTGCGAAACAATCTATAAGAGAAGATTGCTTCGGCTAAGCCTCGCAATGACTGTGCCTGATTAAAACTTACTATGTCACTTTATTTATGAAAATACCACTAAGCATTAAACACTTTAAACTTGAAACCTGTTTTCGAAAAAAGGAGGCCTGTAATATTATGGCACCTGAAATATTAAACCGCAGAAGATTTTTGAAGGCCGGTACAATCACCGCTCTTGGTTCCGGACTTCCGGCTGCTTCCCAGGCTCAGGCAAAAGACCGTGGGCCCGCCGACCTGCTCAGGGCAGGAATCATCCTCGGCGGCGGAAACCATGCCATGAATATGTGGGCCAGGCTCTTAAATACGACACCCGATACAAACAACATCACGCACACTCCA
>JABHYP010000539.1 GCA_018656855.1 Candidatus Latescibacterota bacterium
GGCTTCCTGGGAGAACTGTGTGGAAACAATATCAACTATATTCGCGCTTGCGTCTTTCTCGAGGTAGATATTCTTCTCATCCTTTCTCCCGCTGTAATTGAGGCTCACCTGCAGACTCTCCACATCACGTAAAAGCCCGAAATCGGCATCTACAGTCTTTCCCAGATCGAGCATCGGCAATCTTATTTCATAGGGTGAACCGATTATTATCTTGTCATCGAGATTAATCAGAGAAACAAAAATATTGTAGATTTTGCTTGAACGCATCTCAGGGGTAAACACATCGTAGTGCTCCTCGAACTGCTTGAGGTATTCCTGGTTTCCTTCCATGGTACTGCGAAGGGTCACTTTGACACGCCTTTCTCCACCGGGATTCTGGTACTTAACCGCATTTTCAACAATGATATATGACTGCTGGGCGATAACCTGAAGGATGAGCTTCTGATATTCTACCTCACGGCTCAGCAGCTCATTATTCGAACGGTTGAATTCATCTTCCGAAATAGCTTTGCTCTCGAAAAGCCGTTTATCGCTTTCCTGTTTTTGCCGGGCGATTTCATAAGCCGCCCTGGCTTTTTTCAGATCGAGCAGGAGTGATGCCTGATCCCGCTGGCAATGTACAATCGATGGTAAATTGGTCATCATAAAACAAACGCAAACAAAGATCATAACAGTTCTTTCAATTCGACGTTTCATACCTTTTTCTCCTGATTTTATTATGATGAAAGTTAATTAGTCTTTAGTCCGTTGTCTTCTTTCAGAATAGCGTATTGAATATTTATTATAGGCATTGAATATTTATTCATTATTTATTCTTCCCTCATGTCTTTTTATCATTATTAACCATAAACTATATATATTATGTCCCTTTACCCTTTTGCCTTCTGTCTTTTGTCTTCTACCGTATAACCAGTGTCCACGATATAGCTTTGATCATTCTTGAAATCCCAGAGCGTTTTTCTTTTCAGATCGGCAACCGCAAGCTGATAGGATATGAAAGCGCTTAGATACTGAAGCTGTGAATCCGTCAGACGTTCCTGTTCTCTTCCGAGTTCCTGACTGGTTATGTCGCCGTTTTCAAAGCGCATGCGGCTGATTTCATAACTGCGCTGGGCAATCGGCTGGTTTTTCTCCTGGATAAGCAGCCTGTTACCCGTTTCCTCTACCCGGCGAACAATGTCTTTTACCTCACGGACAATAGTTCGTTTAGTATCCTCCTGCCTGAGTTGTTTCTCCTTGAGGCTTACCTCCTCGCGCTGAACCTGTGCCGCGCCGCGCCCCCAGTCAAATACCGGGTATGAAAGCGTAAGGGTCACTCCCCTGTTCGGGGGACGGTCTACAAAGTTGTCGAACGAAGACTCGAAAAGGTCTCCGGTAGAGCCGCTTCCCATAGTACTGACGCCGGTTAAGTCATAATAAGCTGTAATCTCACCGCTCAGTTCCCTTACTCTTTTGGCCTTGTCGATGCTGATTTCCTGTAGTTTTATATCGAGTTCGGACTCGTAAATTTCCATGCGATTTTTCAGCGCTTCCCCTATTGCTTTGTCCATATTTACATCAAATGTATCGTACTTGAGGTCGGTAACAATTCGGACATCCTCACTCTGTTCAAGGCCGATCAATTGAATAAATGCATCTTTCGCACGCTCAAGAGCGCCTTCCTGCTCCAGAAGCGAGGCTCTGTTCTGACTTGCTTCGATCTCTGCTATAAGAACATCCCCTTCCGGAATCCTGCCCGTTTCGCCTTTCAGTTTCGCAATGCGGAATGCTTCCTCGGAGTTTGCAAGTCTCTCGCTGGCGATCTCAACCTCGCGGGTCGCCCGATAGAGAGCATAAAAACCATCGGTTACCCGATATATGATATTAATCTGTCCACGTGTGAACTGGCTGGATGACCGCTCGTACCAGTACTCGGCTTCCTGGAGATTTTCTCTGAGGGTGTTTTTTGTCAGTATCGGCTGGCTGAAACTCACACTCAGACTGCTGTATGCCTGCTTTGAACCCAGCTCCTTGTAGTCTTGCATTGCCAGGACAGTTTTCAGCCTTTCACGGTATAACTGAGTTGACAGGGCAAAGTTTCCGCCGGTCGGCAGCATGTAGGTATACTTCAGGTCGCCGCCGAGCTGCATCAATCCGGTCGAGTTATAAACAGGAAGCCCGTCAGTGCGCTGGATAGGCGCCACATTTTCCCTCCACGACGGAGCGAACATACTGAAGTCAATCCGCGGTTTGAACATGGCCATGAAATACTCGTAGTTATGCTGCATTTCTTCCCTGTTCGCCATGTTCGATTTGACTGTAAAGCTCCGGTTCAGCGCAACGTCTATCGCTTCCTCGTAGGTGAGTACACGCGCCTCCTGAGCAGGCGAGCCTGAGAGAGCCATAGCAAAAAATAAAAGAGCGAAAATTAAATACTTACTTATGCAATTCCTGTTCATTTTGTATAACCTCCGGGTATGGAATGAGCACAATCATTTTAACTCTAAATTGAGCGATTCTTGTGTAGGGGCAACCCTCGCGGTTGCCCAAAATCCTGTAAGATATATAACAAGTGGGCAGAGGCAAGCTCTGCCCCTACAATAATGGCGCAACTCATTGGGTTTAACGACCTATTCTGGGAATATCAATAAAAACAATATCCTATGAATCGTAATTGTAATAAATCGCTCAAGTTAGGTCAACCTTATATTTAGTTAGACGTAACATTACCTCACATCAGCACGGAAAAATGCAATAAACGCACCCAGAGCCAGTACGATGTTCCAGAGAAGTAGGCCGGACAGGTCGAGAAGAGCGTCATGTAACGTTCGTGTGAAAGATGGTTTACTTTCCTGGAAAACGGGGACATCGGTATCATCAAAACCACGTTTAATTCCTCTTGATGAGGGAGAAGATATCCTGACTTTTTTACAATTGAAATCAACTGTAAAACCGAATCCACCAAAATCAAATTTTGCGGGCAATTCCCCGAATTTTTCTGTGAGAAAGGTATCATAAATTATAGAATATTTTGTCACATCATCGAGAAAGTTCTTCTCACGTTTGAAGCCTGTTCCGGCAATAGATTCAGAGATATATTGAAATAATGCTGTTGGAGATATTCGCGAAAGATTACGGGCCAATTTTATTCTTTGATTAATTGAATTGCGGTAATCATTTATTTGGTCATTAAAGTTTTTTTGCAATGCAATATAGAACTGTTTGCTTGCATTCCTCAGTTCTTCTTCGGTAGAAAATTCTCCCTGATTGACACGCTGACGAAACGACTCATAGTTTTCTGTGAAATCAAAATCATTGTACTTCCCTGCAATATCCATTTCGCTTACAACAGGTGCAAACCTGGAAGATATAATGCCCGTGAGATCAGGAGTGATATTAAATCCAATCCAGATTACCATTAAAGCCAGCAATACCAGAGATGACTGATGAATGATTGATGAAAACATCAAACTCAGAAGGGCAAATACCGAAAGATAAGCAAATGTTGTTACTAACATAATAAGAAGGCTGCTAACTGTTGCTGCCGCAAAAACATCCGGCTGTAATAAATTAATAATTATAAGGTTAACTATTATCCCTGCGAGAAGAGGAACAGATACCGTAATCATAATTGCACAGTATTTTATCACAATAAGTTTTATACGGCTAAATGGATTTGAAAGTACGAGCCGGAGAGTTCCCTGTTCCTTTTCCCCGGAAATCGCATTATATCCCATAAGAATAACATAGAGACTGAAAATGATTTTTATGATGAACGCCCAGTCAGGTTCGGGAATATTTGGTATTTCGTTGTCATGACGTTTATGTTGTATCGGGCGAATACTGCATGATGGTCTAAGCCAGTATTCTCTGGGCCGGTGTTTATCACCGCCTTCAGCAATAAAACTGAGCGGTCCCGGTTTTGGAATTACTCTATAATTTAAACTTGGTGTTCCAAAAAATTTATTATTATACGAGCTATAGTAAGTCAGATCATTATGATATTTTTCCGGGTAGATCATACCATTCAAAAAAAACAACAGGGTACTGAAGATAAAAAGGAGAACAAAACGAAAATTCTTGATATTATCTATAAGCTCCCGTTCAATAACACTCTTCATGCGGCTACCTCACATCTTTTTTCAAGAACGCAGCGTAAGAAAGAACAAAGAACACAGTTCCAAACAGGAATAGGACAAGAACATCGGATGCCGCCACGAAAAAACTCTCTTCGGCCTTTTCTGTTGAATAAGAAAAGATCGGAAGTTTATCGGAGTCAGCTTCACGAGAAAATAATTCCGATTTTAATAACATCCTGTAATACGGAAGCAAAGCGTCAATGAATTTTTCAAACTCTGCCATGCCTGTCTTTGCGAGACGAATCATAATTTTATCGTACAGAACCGAAGGAGAGAGTATTGCTATATTCTGCGCGCATTCTGCCTGACGATGTAATTCATTCCTGAATTCACTATCAATCTGGTAGTTTCTTACTGCTAATTCATTTCCGCGCATCTCACGTATTTTTTGGGAAAGCTGTCGGGACTGTTCACGATTACCCGTTTTTCTCAGTTCCTTTATCCTATCGTTCAGTTCCTGGATTTCTTTTGTCGGTTCGTACTTGCGCCTATAAAGCTCTTCTTCACTCGACACACTGTACCACTTCTTTACGATGATAACTGTTGCATTGGGATAAATTACTGTCAGAAAGAGCCACAGTTGGAGCAGAACAATGAGAGCAGTCGAGGGACGATTAACCATGACTGAGATAAAAAAACTCATAATATAAAAGACTGCCAGGTAAAGGGCTGATACGCCAAACATACCGAAAATGCGTATCCAATCCGGTATGCCGAGTGAAACTGCGGGATGCAGTACTATTATTAAAAGGGAAAAAATTAAAGCAATTAGAAGAGATAATATGATTACAAACAGGCCGCCAATACATTTACCGAGAATCATTGTATCTCGTGGCACACGATTAGCCAGCACCATTTTCAGAGTACCATTAGCTTTTTCACCTGAAATTGAATTATAGGCGAAAAAAATGACAAGCAGACTTAACACAATTTTTACAATGAAAGAAAAATCCACTGTGGAGAAACCTGCTCCGAGCTGGTTGTCTTTGTCAAAGAGAACTCCCATGTAACCGGTTGTGATTGTACTTATTTTGCCGTACATAAGGGTTACAGTGGTGCCAAATATTCTATCTTTTCCCTGTGCGAAAATGCTTAGTACCTGGGGAGGCCTGTAGACTTTAATAAATAGGCTTTTACTGAGTTGCAATGCAGTATGATAATCATTGTTCCGTCTTTGGAAGTCCTCAATATTGATTACAGTACTGAGAGTAACCAGAAAGATCGTAACCAGCAATCCTATCAGAAACTTCTTCGACTTAATGTATTCCTGTATTTCACGTACGATTATGGTGCCGAGCATAGTACAATTCCTTTCCCATTACCTCACATCAGCACGGAAAAATGCAATAAACGCCCCCAGAGCGAGGACTATGTTCCAGATGAGAAGGATTGACATATCTAATAGCAAATCATTCACTGTTCTCACTATCGAAGGCTTTAAGGGAACAAATACCGGAAAATCCGACATATCGCCATTATATTCTTCTGGTCTGGGTGAATCGATTTCCAGCCATTTGCCTTTATATTCAACGGTCCATCCTCTGGAATACTTTGAATAATCAACCAGCTTACCTACCTTATCCAGAATATATCCGTCGTATACCTGTGAAAAAGCTTTTATATCCGATATAAAGTGTTTTTGCTGTTTCAGACCGGTTCCGGTAGTATTCTCAGCAGCATATTGAAAAATGGCCATTGGAGATAAACGGGAGAAGAGACGGGCATTATTCCGCTGCTCTTCCATGGAATTCTGATAATCTATATACAGCTTGGTGAGATCGCTCACAAGATTTCCCAACAAACGTGAACCTTCTTCTTTCACTTCTTCTTCAGTTGCAAACTCTCCTGTATTCAAACGCCTTTTAAATTCGACATAATCTATTATATTGTGCTCTCTACTGTTGATCTGACGAGTTATCTGGTATTCTCCGGGAATTTTTGATAGTTTCTGTGATAAAACAAAAGACATCTCCGGGATTATTAAGAGAACAAGCCATATCGAGAGAAGTGCCAGTAGCACAAGTGACGACTGATGTATAAGAGATGAAATCAATAAACTCATAAAAATAAACAGCGAAATATAGACAAACGCTATGATAGACATGATAAAAAAGTTTGTAAATGCACTAAATGAAAGAATCTGAGGAATTGAAATCCCCACAATTATCAGGCTAATAAGCATCCCGAACAGTAAAGGGATAAGCACGGTTATCAGCATAGAAAAATATTTTGCCACCAGTAGTTGTATACGGTTCAGCGGATTCGATAGTATAAGCCTGAGAGTGCCTTGCTCCTTCTCACCGGAAACAGTGTCATATCCCAGGAGCAACACATACAGGCTGAAAATAACTTTTATAATAAATGCCCAATCCAGTTCAGGCGTATCGGGCATTTTGTAATTATAATCCGAAGAACTAAATGGTTCTATCGCTCCTTTGGGCATTAACGAATATCCATTCGGAAGGTATTTTTCACCGCCTTCCGCCAAGAATATCATAGGGCTGGGTCTTTTATAACACCACGTCCTTACAGTTGACTTTCTCATACCTCTATTTATTTTATCGTTATAGGAATAAATTTGTTGTGTGATTCTCTGAACAAAGAGAAAACCATTCAAGGAAAACAGAACAATACTAAATATTAGCAGCACGACAAACCGTAAAGACTTGAAATTATCCAGTAATTCACGTTGTATGATGGTTTTCATTAGGTTATCTCACATCTTTTCTAAGAAAAGCAGTATATGCAAGTAAGAAGAAAATGACTGTGAACAGGAAAAGAATGAGGGTATCATGCATTGAAGCATACAGTGATTCAAAGCTAGTTTCGGATGGATAGGTAAATTCGGGCATATTTTTCATTGTTTCACGGGCTCTTTGTCTATCTGCAGTATGTCGACGATAGGTTTTCCAGTTGAGAAAAACACCATCGAGAAAACGCTCATAATCATCCAGACCAGTCCGTGCATAACGGAGCATGACCCTTTCATACAATACCGCCGGAGAAAACATGGCAATAGTATACGCCAGTTCAGCCTGATGTCTCAAGTCGTTACTGTGCTCGCGTTCCACCTGATATTCAGCTTCCATTGCTTTATTTTGTGCTTCGGTACGTTTTATTAACAACTCGTTATCAGGATCGGATCCTGGGTTCTTTCCCGGATTTTCTTTGATGTATTCCCTAAGCAGTCGATTGCTTTCATCGTAGTAAGGCCTTGAAGCCCGGCGTTTTAATTCTCCACGCGAGGTCACAGTATAAGTTTTGTCAGCGATAAATACACCAACATTGGGGTAGATGATGACGAGAAAAATCCATAGCTGGAGTAATATCATGAGAGCTGTTGATGGACGATTAACCATGACCGAAATAAATAAGCTCAATGTATAAAACATGGTGAGGTAGAGAGTGGATACACCTATCATTCCCATAATACGTATCCACTCAGCATTCCCAAGATAGACTGCCGGATGGAGAACCATAATCACCAGTGAAACAAGGGAAGCAGTGATAAGGGGAAAGATAATGATTATTAAACCGGCAATACATTTAGTGAGAATCAAATTTCCACGAGGCAGGCTGTTCGAGAGTATCATTTTCAGTGTGCCACGCACCTTTTCCTCTGATATAGCGTTATACGCAAGAAATATAACGAGCATACTGAGTACTACTCTGACAACAAAAGCGAAATCAATACCGCTGAAACCGGACAGATATTTCTGGTGCATACTTTCAAATCTACCCATGTATCCGGTTGTTTTAATATCAATCCTCATGGAAGAAATCTCAGCACGGTTACCCAGTTTCTGATCTTTCCCAAGTGCCAGAATACTGAGAACCTGAGGTGGCCTGAATACATTCCTTTTTCCCATTTCTCTCTTCGCATCAAGATAATCCTGATGGCGTTTTGCATAGTCTTCGATGTTAATCACTGTTGTCACAGTGACAAGGACAAGCGTTATGAACAGCCCGATCAGAAACTTCTTCGACTTGATATATTCCTGTATTTCACGGATGATTATAGTGCCGAGCATTATACAATTCCTTTCCCATTACCTCACATCAGCATATAAAAATGCAATAAACGCCCCAAGAGCGAGGACTATGTTCCAGAGGAGCAGGCCGGACAGGTCGACAAGGGCATCGTTTATTGCATGGACAAGAGATGGTTCTGTTTGCTGGAAGACAGGGAAATTAGTAGTGTCGAATTCGGGTTGTTCATCATCGGCAAATATTAACGTTGAAATCTGAATCATTTCCCCTTCGAAGTTCATTATAACATGATAATACGTATCATATAACAACAGAGGATTATCGCCAACATATTTACTAATATAATCAGTAAATATTATAAAATATCCATGTATATCATCAAAAAAGTTTATCTCGCCTTGTATACCGGTTCCTGCAATGCTTTCCGATACCGATTGAAATAGCATAACCGGAGAAAATCGTGCGAGATTCCGGGCCAGTTTTGCTCGCTGGAACATTGCATTATTGTAATCCGTGATGAGCTGTTGTTTTCTTTTTTCAAAATCAACACGTAATTCAGCAGCCGCATGCTCTAATTCTTCTACGGTTTTGTATAATCCGCTATCGGCACGCTTTATAATTTCCGCATTAAAGTTTGGTGCATATAAAGTGTCATATACTTGCGATAGTTCCAGTTCGCTTTGAGCGGGAGTTAGTTCTTCTGTCAAAATATCGGTAATGTCACCACTGATATTGAAGAGTAACCAGATTATCATGAGAATTAACAGTACAAGCGATGATTGATGAACAACTGAGGATAACAACAGACTTAATACTGCAAATATCGAGAGAAAAACCAGCGATGAAAACATCATGAATCCAAGCCGTGCAATCACACTGCCTGAAAGCATTTCCGGCATTACAATTTGAATAAATATAAGGTTTACCGTAATGCCAATTATCAGCGGGACTGAAACCGTGATCATCAGTGATAAATACTTTGAGACGAGAAGCTTTAAGCGGCTTATTGGATTAGACAGGGTAAGCCCGAGCGTGCCCTCTTCCTTTTCTCCGGATATTGCATGATAACCTAATAGTATAACATAGAGGCTGAAAATAAATCTAATAATAAACGCCCAGTCCAGTTCAAAAACGTTCGACAGCCTGCTATCGCGGTTTTGTGTCAATAAAGGTGTTATATTCCCGGATGGTATTAAATGGTATTGATATGGAAGATACTGGTCTCCACCTTCGGCAATAAAAAGTAATGGATTAGGTTTGTGATGGATTTTTGCAGTTAAAGGACTGGAACCCCATGGATCAGCCGACATTCTCACCGCATAAATCTCTGTATCTTCACGAAATTTTTCAGTAAAGAGAAATCCGTTCAGAACAAATAATAGAATGCTGAAAAGAACAAGCAGAATAAACCGAATGTTCTTAATATTATCGATTAATTCACGACATATAATCGTTATCATAAATCCTACCTAACATCTTTTCGCAAAAATGCCACGTATGCAAAAGCAAAAAAGATAGTACCGATCAGAAACAGAAGAAGGAAATCAGGA
>JABHYP010000540.1 GCA_018656855.1 Candidatus Latescibacterota bacterium
CCGCATCTTCTTCCATCGCTCGTTGAGCCATGTTGCGGACCTTGAGAATGTATTCGAGTCCTTTTGGTAGCGGTTCTGTTAAGTTATCCGGATATCGCTTTTGTATATCGGTTTGCTCGATTTCAGTAGAGCAGCCCTGAAATGCAGCAGAAGAACCGGAAGCAGCTGCCGATTTCATAAACGTTCTTCTTGTGGATTTTTTTGACATGCCGTAATCCTCAGTAACCGTATTTTTCTTTACGCTGGTTCATAAGTTCCTGGATTTCTCTGAAATAGGGAAAATGAACCATGTAGAATTGCGTAGGAGGTTTACCGTAAGAAATCATTGTCTGCATATACTCCGCTGCAACAGCCTGCAGAATAATTAGATTTATATCACGGGCATAGGGGAGTATTCCACCTATGATTGAAGGAACATCAAACGCACCTGCATGGTTGTCAGTACCATTATCGATCGCCACATCTGCGAATGTGTATAGGAGCCTGTCAGATCGGGGATTGTCAGGAATTTTGTGAGGACAGATGGTTATGAGATTTGTGTTAGATTTTTCTCTGAGTTCTCCGACAACACTCACATCATCGGGATTGTCTGCAGAATAGGATCCGAGTACGAGGCAGTCACCATGCTTAAATGACTTTTTGCTGTAACGATAGATATGATTGTCACATGGATTTGAACCTCTCGTCCAGGTGTCGAGTGACAGAGCATACCCACGGTCATAGAGCATCCATCTTCCACCTGTTGTTTTGGTATCAGCAATCAGTCTACCGGCTTTTATGATCAGGTCAATCTGTTCAAGTATGGTCTCGAAACCGCTGAAAACCGCCTTTTGATAACGCATGAGTAATGATTGCACTACGATTCCTTCCTAGGTGCTATTTGTCAAGGACAAGCCCCTCTTTCTATTTCAATTGTTTCTCAATGTAACTATAGAGCCTGCAATGTTTGACGTGCTTATATATATCGTGCCCGAGAACAGTGATCCTGCCAATAAGAGAACAACGCATAAAGCAAATCACTGAATAAGCTTGTAAGTTTTGTACTAACAATTTATTAGTATAATTTTGAAAGTCAAGGAGAAGTTGAACAAAGGGCTACATAACAGTATAACAAAAAAGACGCCCGATTGAACGTCTTCTTTTTCACATGGAGGTGTGTTGAGTCCCTAAACAATTTCAGGGATACCATCCTTATTAACCTCAATTTTACTGCCGGTTTCGTGCTCTCTGAAAAGATTTATTATATAATAAAAGAAATAAATTGATAAAGGGACCGACATTAATATAATCAATAAAGCTGTAACTGTTCTTTCGGTACTAGTAGCTCTTACCAGTCCAACAAGGTTCCCCCCAAACACCATTCCCCAAAACCAGAGACCAAGGAGATATACAAACAGTTTTTTTGTCACATCTTTCTTTTTATCGTTACTTGTCGTAATACTATCCATTTCCCCCTCCAGTAATTTTTGAATAGGTTGATAAAGAAATGTCACACTATCTCGGGAATATACTCCAGTATATCTCCTGTCTGACAATCCAACTCACGGCAGATTGCGTCCAGGGTTCTGAAACGAATACCTTTGACTCTTCCTGTTTTCAGTAAAGAGAGATTGGTCACAGAAATTCCTACCCGTTCGGCAAGCTCGGTGAGAGTCATCTTTCTCTTTACAAGCATCATGTCCAGATTAATTTCGATTGTCATAGCCTCAATAAAATGATTATTTTATGAAAAGCAAGTAATTTTTATGTATTACGTAAAATAGTTTAGCAATTACATAAACAATTCTAGTATTTACGTAATGAATAATTATGAAAGTTAAGTTGAAGTTGAAAATATGGACACTATTATAGCATAACAAAAAAAAAGACGCCCGATGTGGGCGCCTTCTTTTTGGCCTCGTAAAGGGATGAGGAATTAAGCGAGCAATGCACCAGCGCAGTTGATAACATAGATGTAAGTAACGAAGAAGAAGCTAAAACCCGTTGCTAAGCTCGACACTAAAATTGCAGAATCCTTTTTCATTTTCTTTCTCCTTATGGTTTGTTAGTGTTTATCTCTCTTTCTACTGTATAAGACGTAAACCGTGACAGAATAATTTCAATAATATGATGTAATCACAAACCACTCGATAACCTGACTCCTGCCGGTGTATACTTTGGTAGGAAAAGAGAATGTCTGTCAGTGAGGAAAATTATCAATAAAAAACGATGAAACTGTGACGAGCTTATAACCTGGGGAAAGGGGGGTTTTAAAAAACAGTTGCAATTCCTGAAAACTACACCTTAACTTTTAATCCAATGTGTCTAGAATGTTCTGACTACATACAGTTGTTTTGGGTCTCTCTAATAATCCGCTTTCCTGGTGAATGTGATAAATTTCTGCGATCTGGCAAGGCAAAGGAAATGAAGACTTATAACGAAGAAAAGTAGAGCTTACATCAACGATGTCAGGCGGAGAAAGCTTCCCTGCCAGTCGGTATTGGAGCTATTTGAGGTGCCTGGAATATTATCGAGAGGTGACGCATGATGTTTCGTGAGTGTACTATCAAAAGCTGCCGTGCTGTATTATTAATCCCGTTTTTGCTGCTTGCTTTCTCAACAACTCCATCTGCTAGTGAAAATGGGGATCTGATTTTTCCGTGGTACAAAAAAGAAGCCCCTCCACCAGAACCTATACCACCGGTTTATAAGAAGCTCAAAGAGCTGCATATAACCACAGTGCTAGTAAAGAATGGCAAACCGAATGCAGCAATTGTCGTCTCTGCCTCCGGTGAGTATGCGGAGCAGGCAAATCGAATACAACAAGCAATCAGGAAAGTCTCAGGTGTCACTGTCCCGATTCTGAACGATGACAACCCTAATATGACAGTACCCATCAGCGGCAATATTATCGCCCTCGGAAATCGCTCTACAAACAACCTTATAGACGAGCTTTACAATCGCCACTACACACTCCTGGACCTCTCATATCCTGGCAGCGGGGGGTACGCGTTACGTACACTTCACAATCCCTTTGGTAACGGCTACAACGTGGTTTTCATCGGCGGAAGTGACCATGACGGTGTTGTCAGGGCAACGG
>JABHYP010000541.1 GCA_018656855.1 Candidatus Latescibacterota bacterium
ATTGCCATTCCCAAACTGAATACCTCGGATTACTTACCTGTGGCTCTCGCTCATGAGTTGACCACAAATAGCAGACTGGGTGATTTCAGAAAAAATACCTTTTACTTGACTTTGTACATAGCAGAACAATGTGGACCACTTTACCCCCTGAATTAAGAGATGGTTTGGTGCTGGATGTGGGTGCCTGATTACCGTAGTGGAGGCGTAGCCGAAACGGAGGTAATTAGGGTTATCTTGCTCTTTCATCGTGTTGTTAGTACCATAACCATTGACAGGTAAAATGGGGAAGGAATGAGTGTCCATACAGGAATAAACACAGTAAGCAATATTCTTCATTATTCTCATCATCATTTTATGTCCTTTTGCCTTTTGCTAGTTCTATCTGACGTGTGTACATATATTGAGTTATTCTTGTACTTTCTTTTCCATCAATAACCTTGAATTCAATAGTATACATGTATTTCTGACGACCGTGCTGAGCTATCACTAGAGGTGACGAAATTTCCTGTGTGTCTGAAAGCTTAAAACTGACCGCCATACATTGATCTATGGGAATATTCTCTTCTGAGAAAACAATCATTCGCACACGGCTTAACTCAAGAATTTTCGCTTTAAATATTTCCCCTCCCTGTTTTAGAGTGGGAACAATGAATTTAGCGGGAATAGGAAGTTTCGGCGCAACTGAAAAATTAGTTTTTGAATGAAGGACAATTGCATCATTATCATAATCAACATATATCATGCCATTTTCCAAATCCATATTGGATATCTTTGTAGTATATTTTGAATGCTGTCCAACTTGGGGATTTGCGAGACTCAGCGGCATACCGATCATTACCGGCAGCACTGTGTCACCCATTACAGGAGCCTGAATAGCAATTTGCTTGCTCTTCTCAAAGTTCAAAGAATCGGTTTTTTTGCTTACATATGATAAGCTAATATCATTGCCAACTACCTCAACCAAGAACTTTGAAGGTATTTTATACGTATCTGCTTTAATATCTCGCGCTTTGTTAATTTTATTAATATCATTTGTTTGGGCTTCATTGACAATTCTAAGAGTAATGGCTTTTGTAAGGATTTGAAGTATTTCTTCACCTTTGCCAAATACCAGATTAGTACCGCAAAAACTGCAATAACGAGCTTTCTGGGCATTAACAAAGGTACATGACATACAAACATTCAAATTTTCTGTTTCAACAGCTAATTCTGATTCTTTATTCTGTTCCTGAAAACTTTTAATTGCATCCTTTATGGTCTCAAATGTATGAAACAAATCAATCAGTCTAATAAAGGAAAATCGTACATTAATATCCTTTTGGGGTAATGTAATACGCAGATCTCCACCGTAACTTCGGAGCGATTCCCGTAAAGAAATCAACAATCCCAAACCCGCTCCATCAATGAATTCAATTTTTCTGAAATCTATTACGATCTTAAAAATATCATCTGATACAAAATTCGCAAATATATCACGAAAAATCTGGCAATCTTCAAGTTCCATACTGCCAAGCCCGGATGAAAAAACCATCACATCACCGAACTGCTTAAAACTCATTAAAGATTCTACTATTTTTGTTTTCGTTTTTTCTAATATTTTTGAATCCTCTTCCTCGATTTTTAATTTAGTACTTTCTCGTGCACTTTTGACCTCTTTTAAACTTGAGACTCTCCGCAAACGCGTCATCAAATCGCTTGGATCGAAAGGTTTCATTATGTAATCTGATGCGCCAGCTGCGAGCGCTTTTTTTATATCTTCTCTCTCCTTTTTTGCCGTCATAAAAATAACCGGAATATCCTTTGTATCAGGATTTCGTTTAAAAACTTTACAGGTCATATAACCGTCAAATCCCGGCATCATTATATCCAGCAGTATCACATCAGGCTTTTTATCCTTGGCCGCCAGGATACCGCCACGTCCGTTTGAAGCTTCAATAACTTCAAATTCCGTGCCCCGAAGGGATACATATATAAGTTCACGGATTTCTTGCTGGTCATCTATAACGAGAACAATCTTCTTATCTGAATTCAATTCCACTCACCTGTCATAGAAATTATAAAGTGTATGTCGTCAGAACATTCTGGACACATTGAGTTAAAAGTTAAGGTGTACTTTTCACAAGTAGCAAGTGTTTTTTCAAACCTCCTTTCCCCATGTTATAAGCTCGTCTCAGTTTCTTGG
>JABHYP010000542.1 GCA_018656855.1 Candidatus Latescibacterota bacterium
TCAGATTTACCTGACAGATGATCTATCAGTGACTGCACATTTTGAAGCTGACAGTAGCACCTTGAGCACCATTGTGATCAACGAAATCAACTACAATTCCTCTTCAGACTTTGACACGGAAGACTGGATTGAATTTTACAATGTCGGCGACAGTGCAATCGATATTTCCAACTGGATATTTAAAGATGACGACGACACACATAAGTTTGTTTTCTCTGAAAATACGGTTATCGGTCCTGAGAACTATCTTGTGCTTTGCAGAGACACATCGCTGTTTACTACATTGTTTCCAGATGTGCCTAATTATATTGGAGATATGAGTTTCGGCTTGAGCTCTAGAGGTGAGTTAATAAGGATTTTTGACGCTCATGGCGAGATTGTTGATTCGCTCACTTATGATAATAATCCACCATGGTCTGAAGCAGCTGATGGTGGTGGTGCTACGCTTTCTTTGAGTAGTCCTGAGTTTGATAATTTCCTTGCCGAAAGCTGGACTCAGTCCGAGATGAATGGCACTCCGGGGACAGAAAATGAAACGATTACAGGTGTTGATGAAACAATATTGCCCATTGCTTTTTCTCTCGGCCAGAACTACCCCAATCCTTTTAACCCGAGTACAACTATTCCGTTTTCAATACCGAATGCCACCAGAGTAACCATTGAAATCTATTCAATTCTCGGTCAGCGTGTGGCGAAAATCCTTGACAAAAACATGGATACCGGACATTATAACATTACGTTTAAGGCCGATGATCTTGCCAGTGGAATATACTTTTATACCATCAAAGCGGGCAAATTTTTTAAAACGAAGCAGATGATGTTTCTGAAGTAGAGATATAAATATGAGAGTTAAAATTCTGGTATTTGGCTTTACTACTTTGTTGTTTTTTTCAAATGCTTGTTTTGCAAATATTTCAGGATATGTAAAAGACTTTATGGGGAATCCTGTTATAGGAGCTGCCGTTACATTCACCGATGAATCAGATTCAAATAATGTGTTTAGTTCCACTACTGATAGCGATGGCAAATATGAAATAAACGAATTAGTAACAAATGTCGATGAAAATGAACAGTCGACACCACAGGTTTCCACATTACAGCAAAACTACCCCAATCCATTCAATCCCGCTACAACTATCCCGTTTTCTCTAAATAAAGCCGGTTTTATAAATCTTACGATATATAATTTATTAGGCCAGAAAGTAAGAACATTGGTACATGGCCATTATTCTTCCGGACTGCACAATATTACCTGGGATGGTTTGGATGACAATGGTATGGGTGTGGGAGCTGGTATATACATCTATCAACTCAAAAGCGGTAACAAGATTGAATCGAAGAAAATGCTTTTATTGGATGGCGTCAGTTATTCTGCTGCAGGTAAACCATTTCATTTGATGTCATACAATAACACTGCTTCTAAACCGGGTGTTACAGTAAAAATTTCCATAAATAATACATACTATGTTCACATAGCAGGAGAGAATATTGAGACTTTTGAAAAAAGCGGAATAACATTAATGAACACAGGTCCGACACTTGATTTTTTCGTTTCCCGCGTTGGTTCAGGATTTCACCTCTCGATAATACACACAAACGATGATCACTCACATATTTTACCTTACAACTATAATGAAAATACTGTTACTTTTGATGAAAATATAAGTTACGGCGGCTCTACAAGAATAGCCGCAATGTCGAGAAGGCTGCGAAACCAGAGACAAAATGTGCTTATGTTAAGCGCCGGAGACCATTTGCCGAGATATAAGTATAGTCCCATTGTTATGGAGGCTGAACAAAAGATATTGAATTTACTGGACTATGATTACATAACCCTTGGCAATTGGGATTTCAATTATGGGCCGCTTGTTTTGGCAGATTTCATCAGCGGGCTGAATACTACTATAGTTTCGGCAAATGTCAATGTTGAGAATGAACCATTGCTGTTTGATCTGTTTGAACCATATCAAATTAAAGAAATTGACGGTCATAAAGTTGGTATTATGGGATACGTAACTACTGATCCATACTCCTATATGAACCTGAGCGAAAAAATTGTAATTGAGGATATTGATACTTCTATTCAAAATGCTTTAAATGAGCTTGAAAATCAGGGTATAAACATCGTCATAGCTTTAAACCATAGCGGGTACTCGTATGATATGGAAATTGCCTCAAAATTTGACGGTATAGACATAATTGTCGGCGGCCATTCTCACTCGTTACTCTCTACCACTGATGAAAAAGCGAGTGGCCTCTATCCAACTATAATCGAATCACCCTCAGGGGAATCTGTCCTCATTGTTCAGGCCAAGAGCTTTAATGATTACCTTGGCTGCCTGGATGTCACTTTTGACGAGAATGGCGTTGTTACGGATTGGTCGGGCCAACCCTACAAAATGGATAACTCTGTACCCCATGACAAGGCAATGTTGGAAGTAGTAATGGACTACTATACTGTGCTTAAAGAATTTTTCTAGTAAGTCACAACCATAGTAATCCTTTAAATCACGGTAAAAATATTCAGGGTAATCACATAGGATTGCCCCTACACGGTGGCTAATTATCTTTTGCGCCTTTTTGCGGCAAAAGAAAAACTTTGAACCTGAAACTTTTAAACCTGTTTTCGGAAATCGTTACCCCTTCATTTTTTCTTTATCTGTGTCTATCCGTGTTCATCCGTGGCTAATTATTTACATCATGGTATCTTCCTGATGAAAGCATCACAGCTTTTAACTCAAGAAGGTTGTTAGCGGCAAGAAAGCTGCTTTAAAAAGCCGGTATAAAAAATTTGGAATTTATGAAAAACAGTTTTATACTTCTTATCAATTGTTTTTATTATTTTCTTTCGACATGCCGATCCTGTAAAGATATTTTCGGCAGATACGTTATTTATTATTTCACAGGAGGTTCATGTATGACTTTCCCTGCCAAATCGAGTAAAATCATTGTGTCGTTAAGCCTGACAATAGCTCTTCTGTTAGTCGGCTGCGACAGGGCACAGGAAACGCAAACTGAAACCGGTCATAAGAAGATCGGCGCACTCGGCGTTTTTCACAAGGCCCCGGAAATAGTAGAGCGGGAGATTACTCCACGCCCGGAAGAACAGAAGAAAAAGGAAGTTGCCGAGCGTCTTGACACACAGGAACTCCTTTACACTGGCAAGGTGGTGGTTGACAGAGACGAAAAAATGCTTGTGCCGCCAGAATCTGTTGCCGGATTTGCAGGAAAAGAGTACATAATTGCAAAAGAACCGCCGGAAGTCGAGTTCGCTGTCATCCCGGCGGATCCTCTGTTTCTTGGGGAATCCCCCGTAAAACCGGGCCCCGATGAAAGCCCGTCCGCAAATAATCCCGGTCCCTGGTCGAACTGGTCGCAGGCAAACTATGACACGAGAACAGGAAAATTCTACTCGTCGATAGGTGATCACGCCAAGTACGACGCGCATATTCTCCTCGTCGAGTACGATCCCGCAGCAAAGAATGTAAGATGCCTGCCCGAGGTCAACAAGGTTCTCGGACGCACACAGGACCAGTTCATGGAAGGCAAGATCCACGGCTGGCTGGATTTCTACAAGAGCAAAGATATCGATAAAGCGCACCTATGGTACTGCACGTACTGGGCGAAGTATACCGAACCGCACGAAAGAGATTACGCCACCGGCTACGACGGCGGCCATATCA
>JABHYP010000543.1 GCA_018656855.1 Candidatus Latescibacterota bacterium
ACATGTTTATAATAGTCATACAAGTATTATTATCGTCAAAATTCCACCCTAATAAATAATATTATCTTTTTTGATAAATATTCATTTAAAGCAGCAATGAATGTTTGTTTTATTCAATTATAACTGAGATGTATAGATTACTAAGATGAAGTATGGGGGTTGTGACTTTTGCAATGACAAAGCAGTAAATTAAGGTATGTTTTTGACGCTTAAACTAGCTGTGAAAATCGGTGTTAAAACAAAAAAAGGGTTTATATGTATATATTTCAAAAACGACAGCGTACTTTTTTTATTTTGTTTTTGGTTTTATTATTGAACGCCTATTTCATTGTTGCCTGTAATGATTCTGGAGATTCAGGGGGAACTGGCACTTCGACAGGAACGACTCCCACCGCAGAAGGCAAGGCTATATCTCTCTTCAATTTTGAAGCATCTAACAATTGTGAATTAAGCAGTGATGTTGTGGGTAGTATTAATCAAAATGATCACACAATTTCCCTCACTGTTCCCAATGGAACAGTAGTTACTTCCCTAGTTGCTAAATTTACAACTGATGGCTCCAACGTCAAAGTGAGTGTAGATAGTCAAACCAGTGGAACTACGGCGAATGACTTCACCGGTTCAGTCACGTACATAGTAACTGCCGCCGACAGCACAACTCAGGACTATATCGCCACTGTTACGATAAGTACGCCACCTTCTTCCGGAGATGGAACGTTGTTTGTTCAGGAAGCGTATATAAAATCCTTGAATGCCGGCATGTATGATTATACGGGTAGTGCTGTTTCAATATCGGGTGATACGATTGTTGTGGGTGTTTATGGAGAAAATAGTGACGCAACTTCTATTACCAATGGGGCTACTGCTCCCTCAAATTCAGGTGGTAATGATAATGGTGCTGTTTATGTTTATAAACGTACTGGTTTTGATTGGGCACAGGAGGCTTATATTAAAGCTGTTAATGGTGAGCAGATCGATCGATTTGGGTACTCTGTAGCCATTTCTGGTGATACAATTGTGGTTGGTGCGACACTCGAAGACGCCAGTTATGATTCAGTCGTCAATGGAGAAAGTGCCAGTAGTGATAATAGTTCTGATGGCTCAGGGGCAGTTTATGTTTACAAACGCACTGGGACGACCTGGGTGCAGGAAGCTTATATCAAAGCTGCCAATAATGACTGTGTTAGACAATATGGTTATGTCGTCGCCATATCGAATGATACGATAGTAGTCGGTGATCCGTATGAAAATGGAGTATATACCTCAATCGTCAACGGAACCACAGTTGGTGGTTTTTGTAGCTCATGGTATCAGGCTGGAGCTGTCTATGTGTATAAACGGGATGCGACAGGTGACTGGGCACAGGAGGCTTATATTAAACCGGATAATAATGATGAAGATGATATTTTTGGTATTAGTGTCGCCATTTCCGGAGATACTATTGCGGTTGGCGCCAAAGGCGAAGATAGCAATCAAAATACTATTAGTGCATCCGGTAGTCCTGACGATTCATTTACCGGTTATGGAAACGATGCTGCCGGTGCAGTCTACGTTTTTAAACGGGATGCGACAGGTGATTGGGCACAGGAAGCTTACATTAAGGCAGCCAATAACGATGTGGATTCTTCAAGTGATATGTTTGGTGATCAAGTAGCACTTTCCGGAGATACATTGATTGTGGGTGTTCCCAGTGAAAGCAGCAATGAAACAACTATAACAAACGGATCGAGCGCTAGTGCTGATAACAGCAATTATAGATCAGGCGCTGTTTATGTGTATAAACGGGATGCGACAGGTGACTGGGATCAAGAAGCTTATATCAAAGCTGGGAACAATGATGCCACCGCTGATTATTTTGGTTCATCTATATCCATATCAGGAGATCTCATCGCAGTTGGCGCAAGATTGGAAGATAGTAACCAGAATTCAGTGACTGTAGGAACCGGTAGTGACGCAGATAATAGTAATTCTAATTCAGGTGCTGTTTATATTTATGAACGGACCGGCACCACCTGGGCGCAGAAAGCCTATATGAAAGCAGTTAATAATGATACCAGTGATTTTTTTGGTAGATCTGTTTCACTTTCAAGTACTACAGTTGTGGTTGGAGCTTCTGCTGAGGATAGTGCTTTGAAAACTATTACTAATGGCAACCAAGCCAGTGGTAATAACTGTAGATCTGGAACTGGAGCCGTGTATGTTTATCCGGTAAATCAATAACCGGCGCAGTTTAGTGAATATGCGATTTCTGATCTTTCATTGATCTGATTATGTACAAATCACATTCGACATGTTGGTTGAATGCTTGAATATAGTGCAGTGTATCGAACTATATGTCCTTGTCATGCGACAAAGGGACATATTCTTTCTTGTACGAAATGAACTTGATGCCCAATATTCCGGTTTTCTAGTGGTCCTATTGGTGCGTGACAGTGACACCCTGTCCCTGTTAAGCGATAACCGGACCACTAATATCTAGAAAAACAGGAATCAGAAATACTGTAGTTGCAAAAATAGTTAATATGGAGTGTATAAAAGTGAATGTGGTGAAGAATTTGGGGACCGAACCCACATCTCAATTATGCAATCTAATGGAAGAAAATTACACTTGCCGTTTTCGTGTGACGACAAGTGTTATAACAATACAAACTGTGAGACGGGATTTAAAATAACTGGCGGATGGTATGGTATAGTTCCGATATTCAATCCGGACTGAAATTTAATATTCCTATATTCTCCGATTATTGAATGGTCCGATTTTAGTGTGACAAAAACATTCTGACCCCTTTACCAGTTTCCAGAATATCCCCCGATCTTGCAGCCCCACTATTATCGAGTCCTTTGTAATTCGTCTAAAATTTTTTTCCATGAATTTACACCTGAATCAAAACCTTGATAACGTCGACGGAGATCGGGAGTTAAACTTTTATTAAAATCAGAATTGGTTAATCTACTTTCAATCCAAACATGGAAATGATTGCGGGAAAAAAACGGTTCAAGTGGTTTTTCCGTATAATTATACACTTGTTCATTATTTACAAATATATCGGTCCATGTTCTTTCAAATCTTAGTTCGTTGATACGATTTTTCAATGTCCTTATTCCGTAAAGAGATTTGAGTATTCTCCAGGCATCATGTTTTAATCCGTCAACATCACTTTTACTATCATCTGTTGTTAAAATAGCTTCCGCGGACTTTGAAGGGTACGTTTTGATTAACTGAACATACGCATCTTTTGTATTATATTTTTTCCCGTTTAAAGCAAAAATATGAACCATTAGCCCCTCCAAATCCTCTTTTTGATCATCTGTCAATCCGCTTCCTAGAGGCAATAGAGCTATTAGTTCCCTTGCTCCGTTTTGCGCTTTTCTCCAAATTGTTTCGACTGAACTATGGAAAAAAAAACGAAGAAACCCTCTCCCTTTAATGAGGTTGGATAAAGGAATGTCATAGTTAACTAGCGTATTGGCAGCAGAGGCATTGTTAGTTGAAATATAAATATTGGCAGTAGAGGTAGTATTGTCAATTAAAGTATAAATAGATTCACGTAAATTAGAATCACGTAAATATTCTCCTTCTTCAAATTCCCATCGTGCTGTTTCTTTGAGTTGCCAATGAGAGGAATGAGACATCTCTGATCTTGATAAACAGTCATGGTATTCCTTAATAAACAAGTGGGCCGGTATAACTCGTCCTATTCTCGGGATAGTCTCTACCCAATCCCTACTCCAGCTTCTTCTTCTTCTTGCAGTTTTATAAAAACACAAATACGCTTTTCTTATATCTGAGAATAAACCATAATCATTGGAGTACATTGGTGCCGAAATAAGTTCAAATTCGCAATACTTTGCCTGAATAGGGCCATCACAATGCCCCGTTCTCAATTCAAGGGCATTCGTTGCAGATGAATCAAAACTATCCAGGACTTTAATGCCACGAGGTAGACTAATGATATTCCAATGCCTACCCCTTTGTTTATCAGCCAACACGATTTTTGTGTCAGGCATTTCTACTACAATTTGTACAAAACCGTTTGAAGAGACACTATTATTGATTAGAAATAAAAAAAGTAATATTATTATTTTAGTTTTCATGGGAAAATCCTTTGCTAATACAAAACAATGAAAAAATAAATATATGATAAAAACGAGCTAGGAATTCGTGAAGACCACCTGTCCTTGTTACACGACAATAGGGCCATCCAATAACCGGATAATACACTATTATTAAATCAATGCATTTGCATACTGGAGTGAGTATATGCTATTCCTCAGACTTTTTGAAGCCATTTTTTTATATCGACTGTAATAAAGAAGCTGTCCCTGTTACACGATAATGGGACCGCTAAAAATCGGAATATTGGGCTTTAAATTTACTTTCAAACAGAAAAAACCAAATCAATTGAATGGGTAGAAAAGGAAACAGTTACTTTACTTTTTCCTATCAGGATGTCGTCCAGACCGACGGTTATCCTGGATATGATTTTATAGACCATACACCTGAAAAAGAACATGTCGGTTGCTGGGCCCATGCTCGTCGTAATGAGTAGTTAGATAAAATGGGAAGCTAATACTGAAAAGCTGCTTCATTTAATCTCACTATTCTTTTCGACTTCCCATTATAAACAAGCTCCTTAATAATTTTTTGATTTAAATAAGGAGATTCTTTATGACATCAAAAAGAGTTCAATACCACGAGACCCCTCTACTGATCCAAAGAGTGAAAGAGTCCTTGTCTGCATTTGGATATAAGCCTCGAAGCATCCAAGTTTTTCAGAGATATTGGAATGAGCTGCTACAGTATGAAGCTGATAATGAAATCAAGTCATATTCACCAAAGGTTGGACTTGGTTTTTTAGATGAAGTTTACGATATAAGTGTGTTTTCAGCTTTGAGTAAACAAGATAAGGTGTGTGCTCGATCTATTACGCTTCTTAATATGTACCGCCGTGATGGGATGCTATTTCCTTCAGCAAGTATTTATCCAACAGTAAGTTTCTTATGTTATTTCACAGAAATCATAGAAATATTCAAGAGACATCAAGTCAGTAGATTCCAGATAACGAATAGCACACTAAATGGCTACAACAGATATATCGGGCAGTTTCTCCTATATCTTGAAAAACATAATATTAGAGAAATAAATCACCTTAATTCTTCTATATTGCTGGATTATTGTGAAAGTCATTCGATATATTCACCTTCAACACTCTATAATTCGTTTTGTTCCCTTCGTGTTTTCCTTCGTTTTCTGAAAGCAGCGGCATTGCTGGAAACTGATTATTCAAGCATGGTTCCATCTGTTTCTTACAAAAGGGATTCTAAGTTGCCGTCTACGTTTACACAAGACGAGATTGAAGGAATATTTCAAGTCATAGACAGGTCTAATCCGATCGGAAAGCGGGACTATGCCATCATCATGATAGCCTATAAACTAGGGCTTCGTTCAATTGATATAAGAAGTTTACAATTTTCAAACATTCATTGGGAAAAGAATACAATTGAACTAACGATGAAAAAAACAGGAAAAAATATTGTACTTCCCCTTTTAGAGGATGTCGGGAAAGCTTTGATTGATTATATCAAATTTGGAAGGCCTGTAACTGACAGTAAATTTGTTTTCTTGCGACTCGTTAGTCCTATCAAGCCATTAAGCGCCCCAGGAATGACAACTATCGTAAAAAAGTATGCAAATAAAGCGGGTATCGATAGTTCTCCCGGACGCGGAAAAGGACCACATGCAATGCGAAGCTCTCTTGCCAGTGCCTTGTTAGCTGAGAATATTCCATTACCGGTTATTTCAGAAATTTTAGGTCACAGCTGTTCCCGTACAACTGGAAATTATATAAAGATTGACATCAAGCAGCTACGTATTTGCTGCCTTGAAGTCCCAGAGTATGACTGGAATATTGAACGTGGGGAGGTATTCTAATGAACAAAATGACATCTAAACATCCCCCAGTTGGTGAACTGGCGGGTATTATAAGTAATTTTATCCGGTTTAAGCGTTCAATGGGTTATATCTACCAAACTGAAGAAGGGATTCTGCAACGTTTTTCTTTATTCACGATGAGATATACAATTAATAATAATGAAATCTCTTTGCAATTGATTGAAGCCTGGCTTGAGCGTCGTAAAGATGAAAAGGCCAGTAATCATAAAACTCGGACGTTATGTGTGTTACAGATGCTGAATTTTGCAGCAAAACATGGATACGAAGTTTATTTCCCGGTATTGATAAAAAAAATCAAAGTCCCTGAATACACTCCATACATATTTACAAAAGCTGAGTTAGAACGGTTTTTTAATGCGTGTGACCACATTCAGCCTTATCCCGGCACTTCACGACATCATACGATTCCGGTACTGTTTCGGCTGATATTTAGCTGCGGGTTAAGAGCTTCAGAGGCTGCAAATCTTAAATGTAGTGATGTAGACTTAACAGCAGGCGTCATAACGGTCAGGAACGGAAAAAATGGAAAGGAACGGCTTATACCACTTTCAGATTCAATGAGCAGATGCATGGAACAGTTCTCCCATCGTTACGATAACTATAAAGACAAGTATTTTTTCAAGGGAAAATATAAAAGCAAGCTGCAGCGGCATATAATATACAAATGGTTCAGGATATGTTTGGAGAATGCCGGAATACCTCACCTGGGGAAAGGTCAGGGGCCACGCGAACATGATCTGCGGCATAGTTTTTGTGTCCACTCTTTGAAAAAAATGCAGGAAAAGGGAGTTGATTTGTATGCATCACTTCCGTTCCTATCCGTGTACGTAGGTCATGCATCCATAAATGCAACACAACATTACCTGAGGCTCACCGCTGAATTTTACCCTGACATCATAGAGCAGATAAATAGGCAATGCAGTGAAATCATACCGTCAGTGGAGGTGGGTAAAATATGAAACCTACCGACTATGCATACCATTTAACAAACTATTTAGGAAAGTATCTCCCAGGAATATTAGGGCTTAGTACGAACACAATTTCATCATACCGTGATATGTTTAAACTGATGATCACTTTCTATGAAACTGTTATAGGCATTAAGCCAGAAAAGCTTACTCTCAAAGAGTTGACACGGCAACGAATGGAAAAATTTCTTGAGTGGCTTGAACAACATCGGGGTAACTCTATCTCCACAAGAAATGTTCGATTAGCAGCAGTTCATGCCTATGCTAAATATCTTGCAAGGGTTAACCCTGATGTAATACACGAGATGATGAAACTCCAGTCGATTCCATTCAAAAAGTCTGGGAAGAAAATTCCGGAATTTATTAGCATAAAGGCAATGACATTGTTGCTTGCTCTACCTGATGTTTGTTCAAAAAACGGGATAAGGGACGCAACCCTCTTGAGCATTATGTACGATTCAGGATGCAGAGTACAGGAATTATGTGATTTGACCGTTTCGGATATACGACTTCAGAATCCAGCTACAGTTAAGGTTACAGGGAAAGGGAATAGAACAAGAATCATTCCCATCATGGATTCGATGGCGAAGTTACTTAAACAATATTTGAGTGAATTTGCTTTTTTGTCTCCTGAAAAGAATGCATTACCACTTTTTTCAAATCGTAGTGGGAACAAACTCACTCGCAAGGGAGTAACATACATACTTCAAAAGTATTTTGCTCAAGCTCAAGAAAAAAATCCTGGATTATTTCCGAAAAATATATCCCCACACTGTCTACGTCATAGTAAAAGTATGCATCTCCTGCAATCAGGTGTCGATTTGATCTATATTCGAGATATTTTAGGGCATGTAGATGTTAAAACAACTGAAATCTATGCAAGGATTGATAGTGAAATGAAACGACAATCTTTAGAGAAGAGCAAAAAAATTACGCCAACAGTTAAAGAGCCAGTTTGGCAAACGAACAAAGAGTTATTAGCATGGCTAAACAATCTTGGTAATTAATTAATTAAAATATAATGGGAAGATGATTCTTAGTAAAGGTATATGGTTATATATTCCACAATATCAACTTCCCATTTTATCTAACTACTCATTACGACGTTAATGGGAAGCTTCCCATTAACGTCGTAAGTTTGCAGATGTCCTTAAAGCCAAAGGCAAATACCAAAAAAAGAAAGCTAAATCCGGACATGCGGATCAAGCTTTGGATTTTATCGGTCAACTCTACCAGATCGAAAAAGAGGCCAGGGAAAAAGAGTTTTCAGATATGGAAAAATTCACTATACGCCAGGAAAAATCAAAACCAATACTGGAAGCATTCCATATATGGATTAAAAATATCGAAAACAAAACGCCTCCCAAAGGTTTACTTGGAAAAGCAATCCTTTATGCATTAAACCGTTGGGAACAACTAATCCTTTATATTGACCATGGATTTATCCCCATAGATAATAATCTGGCTGAAAATACTATCCGTCCTTTTGTGATCGGCAGAAAGAATTGGCTGTTCTGCGATACTGTGCCGGGTGCAATTGCCAACGCCAGATTATACAGCTTAATCGAAACGGCCAAAGCAAACCAATTAAATCCAAACGAATACCTGAAAATACTATTTGAACAGTTACCTTATGCTGAGAATGATGATCAACTAACGCAGCTGTTACCTCACAACATAAAAGATACCACTCTGAACTAAAAATGGAAGGTGCGGTTTAATAGGCACTTACGTCCCAAATGTAAATTAAAAGATCCGTCAGGATCATCATCTTAAATCTTATAACTCGCTCACTCATGTCATCCATATGTCTGATAAAAATCAAACTCTTCTAATCAACTAATTGAATAAAATGTTCAAGTCTGTTACTGTCCGGCAAGTATACAAAAATCAGATTCTGCATTTTACACGTTGTAATTGAAGCTCATGAATTCAAAAATTGAACAACTTCTAGAAGAAATTCGCCAGATGATGGAAGAAAAAACCGATCGAGAAGCAGCTTTACCGGTTCATTCCTTAAGACCTCACCAACTGATGGCCATTGAAGAACTGGAAGAAGATATCTTCCTGAAACAAGAAGAATTGAAATCATTGAAAGAGGTCGAGAAAACAAAGGGTTCTAAATGAAAATCCAAAATGAATTAGTTAATCCCGAATCATGGATAGCTGATTTTAAACCGGAAGATGTTGAGATTGTCACAGAGATTAATTAAACACGATGCTATTTTGAGGAGGTACAAGCCGCCATTGAACACTCCCTTAGTGGTTATAAAAAGTAAAATCTAACAAGAAGATGAACAAAAATGAAAAAAACAAAAAAGCGGTATCTTCTGAAGATTGCTGTCACGGTGATTATCTTTGTGATCGGTGGAAGTTTGTATCTTCACAAAGATATAGGTCGAAAACCATACTATGTAACGTCCACAGAGTGTAAAAGTTGCCATGAGAATCACTATGAGAGTTGGCGTGCTACCTTGCATCCGCATATGTTCAAACCGATTGAATCTCCCAATGATATTCTAGGAGATTTTGAATCATCGGATCCGGTGCTTACATTTAAAAAAGAGGAGGTTGAATACGTGGTTGGCAGTAAATGGGAACAGGTTTATGTTCGCATGATAGATGGCGAATACTACCCCCTCCCGGCAAAATGGTATATCAAAAAACAGAGTTGGGTTCCATACAAAGTAGAGACTTGGAAAGAAACCCCCATGTCCAAAAAATGTAACGGCTGTCATACAACGGGGTTCGATCCGTCTACCCATGAATTTTCCGAGTTTGGCATCGGTTGTGAGGCTTGCCATGGGCCCGGTAGTCTTCACATACAAAATGAATTAGAAACCAGCTCCATCTTTTGTATTGGATGCCATGATAAAGAGAAAAATCGCAATAAAGATATCATCACATCGGTGAACAGTTCTGTCTGTGGACAGTGCCACAATAGAGGGGTCAATACCTTGGGTAACTCAGTTACAGAGGGAGAGTTCAACTTTCCGGTAAACTATATCCCGGGAACTCGAATTGAGGATTCCTTTATTCCCTTAAGTGCGAAAGATGATCCGAAACAGACATATTGGTGGGGTAACGGTCTTTCAAAGAACAGGCATCAGGAGTATGCCGACTGGGCGAACTCAAATCACTCTCAAGCCCTGCGCCTGCTTTTGGAGAACCATTCGTCACATCCGGAAAAAGGAGAGCTTAGCGATGCCTGTCTGGAGTGTCATTCAACAGATTATAAACTCGCCCCGGAAGGATCAAAACCGACCGTAGATTCAGCCAAACATGGTGTAACGTGTATTGGCTGTCACGAACCCCACGGTTTTAGCGAGCTCTCCACCTCCTCAAAAAAAATATCCGCCCAATGTAAGGATTGTCATATCGATAAAAAACCGGGGGTCAAAACAAAAAAAGAACCACCTCACTACCCATGTCCTTCCGAGCAGGTTACGTGTGCCGACTGTCACATGCCGTACATTGTTAAAACAGGTGGTTTCTTCAGCTTGAGAAGCCATGCCTTTGAAATAGTACCGCCGGTTTCAACTCAGCAAACAAAAATACCAAACTCTTGTCAGAACGAAACCTGCCACTCAGATAAATCTCTTGAATGGGCGATGGCTGCGTTTCAAAAATTTTACCCTGAGATAAAAAGTAATGGAGAATAAACAGCCCATGGTTGATCGAATAATCCATAAAAGACTTCTTTTCAAATTGGTTTCTTATTTCACTCTGATTACTTTAATCGGTGCGATAATCGCTGGCTACGGTAGTATCAAGATCACTGAAAATGAATTCAATAAGATCGTGGAGAGAAACTTTCAATCCAGCATCGAAACCACCGAGAACTTTATTGCCTTTCTGGGGCAAACAGCGATGGTTTGGAGTAATCATATTGCCCAGAGTGAAAAGGTGAGATCACTTGTGACCAAAAATGATAAGGAGGGAATGATTGAGTTTAGCCGAGGATTTCTATCAGAAACTTCAGCCGATATTTTAATACTGGCCGATAACAGAGGCCGCATTCTTACAAAATCAAATGCGCCTGGAAAATCAGGTGAATCCTTGCTGTACTGGAATATTGCAAGGCAAGCTGTTTTAAAGGGTGTTCCTCATTCATCCATTGTTCAGGAGAAGGAAAATTTTATAATTTACTCCTCGGGTATTATCTATTCGGCCGATGTTAATAATGATGTGTTAGGATTTGTTCTTCTCGGGTATGAGATCAATGATAAATTCTTAAATGAGATCAAAAACAATGTGAATACCCATATTACAATTATAAGAGATCGAGCGGTTATGGCCTCCTCATTCAATCAGGGGGAGAGTCGCTTAAGAACAATGCCCGTGCCCTATATTTCCGAGTAGGAGCGGCACTTTCATACCACCCCCCTCACAGACCCGTACGTGAACAATTCGCTCATACGGTTCCTCAGTTCCTATTCGCATTGCTGCGAAAAATCAACCAAAGGGGACCTTCCCCCTCTGGCGCATAACTA
>JABHYP010000544.1 GCA_018656855.1 Candidatus Latescibacterota bacterium
AATCCCTTAAATCTAAAATTTTCTTCTTCTGTTGTTATTGTTAGTAAATTGCTGTATTGACCTCCAGCAGAAAGTCCTTGAATGACTCGAATAAGCACAAGAGCTATTGGAGCAAAGATACCTATAATATTATATGTAGGTAATAATGCCATAGCCATTCAGTGATAAAGAATGAAGTCTTCATATCCTGATTTCCACATAGCAACTTGAAAATATTTTATTTTTCAGCCACCGTATAACCTGATGATATAATCATCGCCATGTGTTTTATAAATTTTGACAGCTTGAACATTGAACACCCACTACGACGTTTTTCTATCCTGAAGAAAATCTGATCTGGATTTTTCCTTTAAGCCTGTATGCGAGATGTGAAAACAGTTCATTCCTGAATGATTCACACAGACGTTTAACAAAATTACGAATAGTGTTGTAGTATCCTTTTAATGAATCAACAGGAAAACAACAGCCTTTCGGAGCTGTATATTCCTGCAGCCTTCTGCATAAATCACTTTGAATAATTAATTGTGATAGCATATGTGCAATTTGCAGAAGCTGATAATAATTTTTCCATGCATTGGTGTTTTCGCCGTAGAGGTGTTCAAGTTCGTAGCCGTCACATTTTTGTTCTTTAAATCCCTGATTTTCTATTTTCCAGCGTTGCCTTCCTCCCTTTTTAACTAACGTTTCAATGTTAGATATTTTTGGTCTAATATTGGTGATCCATGTGTTGTTTGTTATTTTGCCGTTAACGCTCCCTGTTTTTTGAGAAAAAATAACATGGAGTTTATGCTTGCGATATTCAATATTCTGTATCCATGAAATAGTTTCCATTTCGTTTTCAGCCTCTATTGCCAGCTTGTTTATCGGATATCTTCTTATTTTATCAGCAGCATTTCTGTAAAGAGTCGGTATTCTGTCAGGCTTTAGTACAACTATAAAATCCCAGTTGTTCCGCCTGCATATATTGAAAACTTCTTCACAGGCATAAATACCGTCCAGTAAAAGGCAGAGAGGTGTTCGCGGAAACAACTCCTTTAGATGTTTTTCCATTCTGTAAAAAGCTTTCAGTTCACAATCCTGTTTTACATATTTATCATCAATATTTTCTATGGATTCGCTGCATATTGAAAACGCAAATCCATTTTCAGAGACGAGTTTAGCTTCAAGCATTTTATGTGAATAGGTAGTTGTTTTATCATTATGCTCTGTAACAAGACAGTTACTGCAATGCCGGTTTTTAAAACTGAACAGCCCCGTTGCATCAACAGCAATACGGAAAGTTCCAAAGAAACGGAATGAATCCAGAACTCTTTTTTTTATAAGTTCTTTTATTAGCAGAACTTTTAAGTTCTCAAGTTCTTCGAGTGCAAGATGCTCTAAAAAATAATTCATTGTATCGGGATGAGCTAGATCCGCTTCATCGGAATCCGATAATGAAAGCAGATTCAAATGAAATTTATCTGTTTCCCTTTCTCGCAGTAACTGATTTCTGGATTTCAAACGGAAGGTAAACATTAGAAGTCCCAGCCAGATCAGATGATTAGCAGAATATGTACTCATTTCCTTATTGCGGGGATCATCAAATTCAGATATCACTTCATTTATTTTATTTCCAAAGAAATGTTCTACTGTAATTTTTATCAAGTCTGAATCGTTTATATCTACAGTTTTTGTTTTTTGCTTACGACCAGGCTTTGAAGTTTTAAATTTTCCTGTTTTGCCCTTTTGCTTTTTACATACTGTCTTAAAATCTGTTCGCTGTAGTCTGATATTTCCTTTTGAAGCTTCCGCAGCTTTTTGTTTTCCTGTACCCATTTTTTTGCATCGACAACCATATCAGTCGGGATATACAGACTTTTAGTTTTTCCGTTAACTTTTTTACTCAGAACAGTTGAGGTGTGCTTTTCTCCTCTTGCACATTTGCAGTTGGATTTCCCGCAGGTTGTCTTAAGTGTTGTTATTGAACCCTGTAAAACTGGACCTAATTCTCTTAACTGTTTTATTTTTGCATCACGCCGTTTTTCCAATATTCCAATTGACAGATTATCCATATTCCTTCTCAATTATTTAAATTTTAAATTAATTATATCTACAATATATTACCACGTATAAGATATTCAACAATAAAAAGCAAAACGAGGAAAATATTCGAAAAATTTATTTAGCAAGGCAAAATAACACGAAGAATCTGTGATTCTGAGGAACTGATAGCCATTGTAGGAATACTCATAAAAATAATAGCTAAGTTCATAGCAAAATATCGGCCTATTTTATCGCCAAGATGCCCAAATAAAATACCCCCTAATGGCCTGGCTACAAAACC